>JALURJ010000041.1 GCA_027016915.1 Desulfurococcales archaeon
CCGGCCGACATAGCCCAGGGCATGTTCTCCGACATAAGCGAACTCTACAACGCTATACTCATGCTCCTCATAGCAACGGGGCTTTCCTTCGAGTTCCCCCTCATCATATACTACTTGATATCTAGCGGTATAATGGAGCCTGAGAGGTTTAAGGGCGAGAACATGAAGTACGCGTTCGTAGCGATGCTCGTGGTCTCCGCTATAATATCCCCCGACCCCACGGGTATGACCATGCTCCTCCTCGCCATGCCCTACTTCGCGCTGTACGTTGCCGCCGTTAAGCTGGGTGAGAGGAGCTATAGAAAGAGGCAGGGGGAGGCTAGCTCAGCATCTTCTTGATGCTCTCCACGACCTTGGGCAGCCCTATTTGTTCAGCCAGCTCTCTCGCCCGGCTTAATGCTTCCTCCTCGCTGTCGGCCCTGACGTTGAGGATTATGTTGGTGCCTTTGACCAGGACTCTGAACCGCTTCTCCCCTGCAGCGCTATACTGCTCTAGGACTTCGAGCTCCACGGGTACCTCCTGAGTTGTTGATCGGTTCTGCGAATAATATTAATAATCCTAGCCAGGTAGGTGTCCCCGGGTGATTGCTAGTTATGGACAGTCGTGGAGAAGAACCCGGCAAGGCCTATCTAGAAGCCCCCCGCATAGTTGTCGAACCCCCTGGGCCCAGGGCTCGGGAGATCATTGAGCGGGACCATAGGCTCCTCATGCAGTCGTTTGTCCGTTGGTACCCGCTCGTGGTTAAGACCGGCCGGGGGGCGCTGGTCGAGGACGTTGATGGCAACATCTACATAGACTTCAACTCGGGTTTGGCGGTGCTCAACGTCGGCCACCTCCACCCCCGCATAGTTGAGGCGGTGAAGAGGCAGGCTGAGAAGCTTCTCCACTACTCCCTCACCGACTTCTACTATGAGGAGATAGTGGAGCTGACCGAGAAGCTGGCCGGGATAGCGCCGATCAGCGGAGATAAGAAGGTGTTCTACGGGAACAGCGGCGCCGAAGCCGTAGAGGCGGCCCTCAAGGTGGCCCGAGGGCATTTCAGGGGCTCGCGGCCCTACATCATAGCGTTCATAGGAGCGTTCCACGGCAGGACCTTCGGCGCCATGAGCCTAACCTCGAGCAAGCCCGTGCAGAGGGCTGGTTTCTCGCCGCTGCTGCCCAACGTGGTCCACGTGCCCTACCCGTACCCCTATCGGTGCCCCTTTGGGGTAGAAGAGCCGGAGGAGTGCGGTGATGCCGTGATAGGCTTTCTGGAGGACTGGGTTTTCGGCAAGTATGTGCCGCCCGAGGAGACGGCGGCTATAGTGTTCGAGCCTATACAGGGTGAGGGAGGCTATATCGTGCCTCCCGAAGGGTTCTTCCCGAAGCTCCGCCGCCTTGCCGACAAGCACGGCATCCTGCTGATCGACGACGAGGTTCAGGCCGGGATGGGTAGGACTGGCAAATGGTTCGCTATCCAGCATTGGGGCGTCGAGCCTGACCTCGTGGCCATGGCCAAGGGGATAGCTTCGGGGCTCCCCCTAGGGGCCCTTGTTGGGCGGAGCGAGATAATGGATCTGCCTGGGGGTAGTCACGCAAGCACGTTTGGAGGCAACCCCGTGTCTGCAGCAGCCGCCAGCGCCGTGATAGACGTGATCAGGGAGGAGCGTCTCCTCGAGAATGCGGCGCGCGTCGGGGAGCATCTTATGAGGAGGTTTAGGGAGCTGCAGGAGGAGGTGGAGGTTATAGGGGACGTTCGGGGGAAGGGCCTAATGATAGGCGTCGAGCTGGTGAGGGACAGGAGGAGCAAGAAGCCCGCCAGAAGGGAGGTTGCCGAAATCCTGGAGAGATGCTTTAAGCGGGGCGTCTTGGTGATAGGTGCCGGGCTCTCCACACTTCGCCTAGCCCCACCCCTCAACATATCGTTGGAGCTGGCGGACAGGGCGGCTGACATAATAATAGATGAGATACGCAGGGTTGACCGGGAGCTCAGGTAAACCCTGCCTTCCCCATCCCTGGCGTCGGTGATCGAGGGCCTCTTCACAGCCGGTGATGGTTTTAGGCTTCCAGCCTAATTATTGTTAACCTGGTGCGTACTGTGCGTGTGGAGGAGGCTCTTAGGCTGCTGAACGCAGGGATCTTCGAGTCTTCCGAGATCCTCAGAATGTTTGAGGAGAAGCTGGGTTTGAAGAGGATGGATGCTAGGAGACTTCTCGCCGCCCTCGTCTCCCAGGGTCTTGTGGAGAGGCTCCCCGACTACAGTAGGGGAAGAATGGTTTTCCGCCGTGCTGCAGCCTCACCCGACTAGGGTTCCAACCGGCTCGCCGCGCAGCGCTTTGGCCAGGTTCTCCGGGTTCCACCCGTTGATGAAGACCAGCTTGATTCTGCTCCTCTCAGCCACGTTAAGGGCTACGGGGTCGAAAAGCTCGTAGGCTCCTGCCAGGCTTGTCTGGGTGGACTGGAGTATCTCTCTTAGCTCCCTGTAGGTTATCCTTTCCAAGAGCTTGGCGTCGCTGTGTCTGGCAGGGTCTTTATCATAGATGCCGTCCACCAGGGTGGCGTTGATGAGCTTATCGGCGCCTATAGCCTCTGCCACCACTGCGGCTACGGCATTGGTGCTTTGGCCTGGCTGGAAGCCTCCCGCCACGACGATCTTGCCGCTCTCCCAGTACTGGAGGAATTCGCCGAGGTTGCCGGGTACCAGTGGGTGTGCCTTGGAGCCGAGCCCGGCTATTAGGAGCCTGGCGTTGAGCCTGGAGGCGTCTATGCCTATGATGTCGAGCACTGCCTCCGAGCATTCCAGGCTGCGGGCTGCCTCTATGTAGCTCCTTGCTGTGGCTCCGCCGCCAACCACGACTGCCAGCCGCTTGCCCTGAAGGTGGGCCTCGCCCAGGATCCTGGAATATTCTCTGACCAGCCCTATGTTTTGGGGCGATATTATGCGTCCGGAGATCTTGACAACTATGGGGCTTCCCAAACCCATGCACCGCTCAGGGGCTGGTATCGGCTCTGCGTCTTAAAGGTTTAGCGTCCAGCTAGGTTAGCAAGGCTAACCTCTAACATTAAATACAATTATCATTGGCTTTATAACTAGTCTGAAAACCGGCATGCCGGGGCTGGGATAGTATGGGTCTTGGTCTTCGCCTCTTGCCGCTTCTACTACTAGCAGTGGCAGCGCTCTCCCCGCTGGTGCTGGCTGCGTCCAGCGGTGGGCAGGAGGTTTACCCGTGCTCCCAGTGCCACGCCTATATCGCTGTGTCGGGCCAGTCGAGGGCCAACGAGTTCCACGGCATCGACCTGGCGGAGGGGGCTCATGCAGGGCTTTACTGCTCCAACTGCCACCAGGCGCCCCAGGTGGACCTGCTTGTTGGGGATGTCAACATCTCGATCCCAGGTCTCCACCCCAGGGATAGCCTGATGGGGCTTAACAGGGTCTGCGCCAGCTGCCACGCCGACATATACGCCGACTACAGGGTCCACGCCCACGGCAACCAGACTTATCTCTGCAACGATGGCGTAGCCGAGATGGTGGAGGGCTACAAGGGGGTGGGCTACTGGTTCCACCTTTGCCCAGAGTACGTCGATTTAAAGGTGGCCCCTGCGAGGGCCTGCGTCGAGTGCCACAATCCCCACGCACCGACGATGCTGGCGCCCAGCATACTGCCTGGGCCCTCCGACAGGCCGAGCCCTCCGGACGAGTCAGGCATAGCTCTCGGGGGTGTGGTGGCAGTGTTCGTGGGCTTGGCCCTGATCCTGTGGACAGCTCCTCTGAAGGAGGTGGAGCAGCCGTGACTGGGCCTGGAAGGGTTGATGGGAAGAGGAGGAGCCTCTTGAAGGCGGGCGTGCTGGCCGGCATATCGTTTGTCGCTGTCAGCAGGTCCACCTTGATGTCCATGTTGAAGCCAGTGGGTCTTTCCGAGATCCTCGGGGTGCCGCCCCGCCGCGAGACCGAAGAGACCCTGACCAGGAAGGCTGAGTGGAAGGAGAGGCAGGTTAAGGAGTGGTGCATCGAGGAGGCAGAAGCTGTATGTAGGGAGCGCGGAGAGGGGTCTGAGGAGTGTGTTGAGGCTAGGAGGCGCTGCGAGGCGGTGGAGGTTAAGGCTACGCCTGCCAGGCCTGGCGTGGCTTTCGCCATGGCGCTCGACGTTAATAAGTGTATAGGCTGTAGGCGCTGCGCCTATGCCTGCGTCATGGAGAACAATGTTGCCAGGAACAACGGGATTGAGTGGATAAAGGTGCTTGAGGCTCCCAGGGAGGGTGAGGCCATAGATTTCCTCAAGGCGAGGCTCGACTATACCGATGCGCCCAAGGATGGCATGGTGTATGTGCCGGTGGCGTGCATGCACTGTGAGAACCCGCCGTGTGTCATGGCGTGTCCGGTGAGGGCTACGTGGAGGGAGCCTGACGGCATAGTGGTGGTCGACTATGAGAGGTGTATTGGCTGTCGGTACTGTATGACTGCGTGCCCCTACGGGGCGAGGCACTTCAACTGGGGGGTGCCTGAGACCTCGGTGCTGGAGCTTAACCCCAACATGCATATTCTCGGTAACGTGCCTCGCCAGGTCCATGTGGTGGAGAAGTGTACGTGGTGCATCCATAGGACTAGGGATGGTGGTGTGCCTGCCTGCGTCGAGGTATGCCCCGTGGGGGCCAGGGTTTTCGGCGACCTTAATGATCCTGAGAGCCCTATAAGGAGGGTGTTGGAGGAGTACGGCGCCTTTGTGCTGAAGCCTGAGGCCGGGACCAAACCCAGGTTCTTCTACTTCTTCGGCCCGGCACGCACCCCTCCAGCGGGTAGGGAGGGTGGTGAGGGATGAGTGTGGGTGGCATTGTTAGGGCAGTGAAGTACATTGTCAGGGAGGGCCTTAGGGGTGGTAGGGCCTACTATGGCCTGCTTCTGGGGCTCCTGGTGATGGCTGTCTATGGGGTCTACGTGTGGGTGGGGATACAGCACGCCCCGATATTCCTGGCGTCGGAGAGGGGAGGCCTGGTGCTTACCGGGATGAGTGATAGTGTGCCGTGGGGGCTCTACATATCGTTCTTCGTGTTCTGGGTCGGTGTGGCGGCGGCTGGCATAATGTTTGCTCTGGGCGCCTACGTTTTCGGCCACCCGGGGTTCAGGAAGATAGCTGTGCTGGGGGAGGTTCAGGCGATAGCTGCTTTGGTGATAGTGCTGCTCCTCATAATAGCCGATATGGGTAGGCCTCTGAGGGCCCTGGTGCTGATGCCGCTGCTCCCCAACTTCCCCCGCTCCATGCTGGCCTGGGACTTCCTGGTGCTCACGGGCTACCTGGTGATCAACCTGGCGGGCTACATCTACACGGTGGGCAGGTATAGTGAGGATAGGGGGCTCTCGGCCAGGTTCCTGGTGCCCTTCGTCATAATAGCTGCCCCCATAGCCATAGGGATCCACACGGTCACGGCGTTCATCTCCCAGGCTTTGACGGCGAGGCCCTACTGGAACACAGCGCTGCTGGCGCCCCGCTACGTTGCGACGGCCTTTGCCAGCGGGCCTGCTTTGCTGCTCCTCGTACTGCTTGCGGCTGAGAGGACTGTGAGGGGGTTCAGGGTTGACTGGGACGTGTATAGGAAGACCATCTTCGTCACCACGGGCGCCCTGATAGTGGGCCTCTACTTCACCCTCAGCGAGGTTCAAGAGCTGCTCTGGTACACCACTGAGCCCTTCAAGAAGGCCCAGCTAGAGGTCCTGCTGCTGGGCAGGGCTACACCCTGGCTCTCGCTCCTCTTCTGGCTCTGGGTGTCGCTGGGGATTGCGGCGGTAATCCTAGCACTCATACCCAGCGTTAGGAGCACGCGGGGAGGCGTGGCCTTCATAGCTCTGCTGACGGTCATAGCCGTGATCGGGGAGAAGACCCTCACCATAGTGCTGCCCAGCTACATACCCGACAGCCTGGGCCAGATAAGACCCTACACGCCGACCCCCGTCGAGATAGTGGTGACCATAGGGATCCACGCCATAGGCTTCCTCATCTACGCCATACTGGCCAAGCCAGCAATAAGGGCCATCATGACCCACTATAAGGGGGAGGCACACTAACCTACCCTTCTTTTCCATATACCGTTAATTAGGGTAAGAAACGGTCTGCCAGTAATCGCACAGACCAGGAGACACACGTACAGATTAGAGGAAGCATAGATGGCTGGAGGCACCGTAATAAAACAACAAGTTCTAGGTTAACCGGTAAGGTTTAACCTGTAATGTTAACCACTGGTAGAGTTAACCGCCAGTTAACTACACCATCAACCCCAGGCAAACAAACCCACAACCAAACCACCAACCTCAACAAAACAAA
>JALURJ010000042.1:0-3701 GCA_027016915.1 Desulfurococcales archaeon
GTGTGGAGGTAGTAGTAGGCCGTGCTGGCTGCCAGTGCCTCGCGTATGCCCAGGCCCTTGAGGAGCTTCGCCACCTTCTCGCCGCGGCCCAGGGCGGCGGCGTAGGCTAGGAGCCTGTACCACCCGCCCGCAAGGCCTGAGAAGCCTGCAGTCTCCACACCCATGGTGTCAAGCCACTCGATGAACCTCCTCCACGCAACGTATCTTTCCAGGTATCCCGGCCTCCACCTGCCGTAAACATAGGCTGGGGCAGCCAGTAGGGGGACGTATGCCAGCACAGCCAGGATGCCCGCGGCTATGCCGCCCACCGTCAGGCCGGCCAGGCCCAGCCTCCGGCCCAGAAGGATGGTGGCGGCTGCCAGGGGCAGGGATGCGAGGACCGGTACGGCGAAGAACTTGCGGGAGGACTCCACGGCCTCCCCAGCCATCCTTGCAGCCTCCCTGTCCGGAATCATGAGGTCCAGCGAGGCACCCCTAACATCCGCCCGGAGGGCCGGGTCTTTCTTAATCCTCTCCTCAGCCTCCTCCAGGTCAACCTCGCCGCCCTCGCCCAGCATCTTCAGGAAGTCCAGCACCCTCGCCTCGTAGCTGTCCAGGCCTGCCTCCCCCGCGGCATCCTCGTTGACCCTCAGCACGGTTCTACCCCCATGGATCTTGAGCTCCACCACACCCCTCTCGGCGAGGTCCAGGATCGTCGCCACCACGGCGTCCGTGCTAAGGGCTCCGACCTGGCCGTGGTAGAGCATGTTGACCTGCCACGGCTTCTCACCCGTGTCGGGAGGCACACCCTGGGGCATGGGGCCGCCGGGCTCCCTCTCCCTACCTCTAGCCACGTAGACCAGAACGCCGACCAGAGGGGCAGCTGCAGCCACAACACCTAGGGATCCTAGGAGGAGCCTGCCAAGCCTAACCCTGGCCTCTGCATCCTCCACTACTCTTCGAGCCAGAGTGGAGGCGCTCTCCACCCTCTCAACGTTGCTCCCAGGAAGCCCCGGCGGGTACAGTATGAGTAGCCTGAGGCCGGAGGCCGGTGGGAGGGGTCCGCCCCTAGCCACCCACGGGTCCCCCGCCTCCTCCACCCTGCCGGGCGAGGCTGGGTGGATGTAGACGGCTTCGGCACCCCTCACGATCACCTCGTAGTCCTCGTAGTACAGGTGCCTCCCAGGGGCTGCTAGGGATAGGTCGAGGAGGCAGCCGTCCGGCCCGCATTGGAGGGGTGGGTGGAGCTCGAAGGTGTAGATGGCCGTGTAGACTCCCGGGCTCACGCCTCCCGGGGCGTAGCAGCCTGCCTCACTCCTAACATTGTACTCCTCCACTATACCCCTGATCTCATCCGAGACCCTGCCGGGCATTGGGGTTAGAAGCCTCAGCTCACCCCTATGGTCAACGACGTAGGGCACCATCCCGGCGGGGCAGGCTATGCTGAGAACCTTGACGTAGCCGCCGGGGCCGGGAGGCTCTCCCCCGTGGGTTAGGGGTGAGTCCCAGCCCCTGTAGATCATCCGTTTCCGCTCGCCAACCACGTAGATGTAGCTCTCCCTCAGCACGCCGTCGCCCGACAGGGACGCCACGTACTTGGAGATGTAGACCCCGCCCCGCGAGCCCTGGTGGAGGTTCTGGGAGAAATGGAGGGAGACTGCTAAGCCAGCCAGGCCGAACACGAGTGACAGGGCCAGGGTTAGGGCTAGGACACCCTTCTCCCCCACACCGGGCACCACGCCGCTGGCGGCTAGCCCCCGCCGGCTGGCGGTATCAGGGAGATGACGGCGCCGTCCTTAACCCTGGTTTCCAGGCCCTGGAGGTGGACTATGTTGACCCCGTCGACCAGGATCGCCACGTCGCTCCTGCCACTGCCGTGCTCTAGGTGCTCCTTGAGCTTGGGGTACTGCTTGTAGAGCAGCTCCAGCACCTGGCCGACGGTGGCCTCCTGGCCCGGAACCTCCACCTCCTTCTCGAAGCCCCCCAGGGCTAGCCTGAGGTCTGCAAGGGCTCTGACCTTGATCCTCAATCCTCGGCCCCTCATAGTACGAATAATGCCCTGGGGGATAATATTACTTGGTCGCCCTCCCTGAGCCTCGTATCGAGGCCCTGGAGGAACTCTATCCTCCTCCCGTTAACAGCTATCTCTGCAGGCCACTTGACCTGGTCCCCTTCCAGGACCTTCTCCTTTATGCCGGGCACCACCTCGCGGTCCAGCTTCTCCACCAGATCCCTGACGGTGGCTCCCTCCTCGATCTCGACGCTTATCTTGTGGGCTCCGGCCATCTTGATGAACTCTTGGAGGAAGACGCATGTTACCTTCAACTACCTGCACCCGGGGACCGAGGTTAACGTGTGTTAAAAAATAGTTGTTGGTTTGAAGGCTAAACCACTATGTAGAGGAACTCGTCCAGCCCTAGCCTCTTCAGGGTCTCAGGCTTCGGCTTCCCGTCCTCCCATCCGCGGGCCTGGTAGAACAGGGGCAGGTACTTCTCCAACGCCTCCTTTGCCGTCTTGCCCTTGGCGGGGCCCTCAGGCATCGGGGTCTCCAGCAGCCTCTTGGGCAGGGTGTCCTTGTAGCCGTGGCCCTCCCTGACGGCGAACAGCCTCTCCGTGTTGTAGATCCTGTCCCCGATCTCGAGGAGCTCCTCGGCCGTGGTGTCCCAGCCGGTCACTGCGTTGAGCACGTCGACATAGTCGCCTATGTCGGTGGAGAAGGTGTTGAACTTGCAGATCACCAGGGAGTCTACGACTGCGAAGTAGTCCTGCTGGTACTTTACCAGCTTAACCTTCTCCTCGTCCACGGTTAGTGGGTCGAACTTCTTAGGTATGCCCAGCACGTCGAAGCTCACTGCGTAGGCTCTGAGGTGGCAGCCTCCCCTGTTGCTGGTGGCGTAGCTTAGGGCCATGCTATTGATGCCCCTCGGGTCGTAGGCTGGGAGCTCCAAGCCCTTCACGTGGATCGCCGAGTCGGGGGAGCCGAAGGCCTCTGCAAGCCTCTTGGCGCCCTCGGCCACGTAGTCGCCTATGCCGTGCCTGTAGGCAGCCCTCCACATCACCTGGACGAAGGCGTGGGGGTCGCCCCACTCCGGCTTGATGTCCTCCAGGAGGTCTAGGAGCTTCTTGGCCTTGTCCTCGGGGAGTTCGCCCTTCTGGGCCTTCTCGTAGAGCTCCATGAGCACGGCCATGGTGTTGCCCATGCTTATGGTGTCGAAGCCCAGGTCGTTGGCCAGGTAGTTGATCTTGGCGAGGGCCTCCAGGTTCCCAATCATGGTGTTGGCGCCCATGGCCCACACAGTTTCGTACTCGGGCCCCTCTGAGGTTGGGACAGTGAAGGGGCCGGAGGCCACCTTGGTGACCCTGGAGCACCTTATGACGCATCCCCAGCACCCCTTCCTGTCCACGAGGATCGTGTCGGCCATGTGCTCCCCGCTTATGTCGTAGGCCTTCTCGAAGACGCCGGTGGTCCAGTTCTTGGTTGGGAAGGCTCCGTGCTGGTTGATAACGTTGACCAGCACAGCGGTGCCGTACTGGTGGAGGGACTGGCTGATGGGGTGCTCCTGTATCTTCTTGACGAGCTCCTTGGCAGCCTTGTTGAACTTGTCCCGGTCAACTATCTCGGGCTGCCTCGACCCCTTAACGAATATGGCCTTAAGCTTCTTGTAGCCCAGCACAGCTGCGAGGCCTGTCCTGCCAGCTGCCCTGTACTTGTCGTTCATCAC
>JALURJ010000042.1:3711-6243 GCA_027016915.1 Desulfurococcales archaeon
ATCACGCCCTTGCCCCAGAGGTGGGAGGCGCAGTGGAACTTGACCTCGCCGTCCACGATGCTTACCCAGACGGGGTCCTCACTTATACCCTCAACGACTATGCCGTCGTACCCTGCGAACCTGAGCCAGGGTCCGAACTGGCCTCCGCTGTTGCTGTCGCCCAGGATGCCTGTGAGGGGGCTCTTACCCACAACGTGGTACCTGCCCGTCTCGAAGGCTCCTGTCCCCGTCAGGGGCCCCGTGAGGATGTAGATCCTGTTCTCCGGCGAGAAGGGGTCCACACCCTTAGGTATCTCCTTCAACGCCAGGAAGGCGCCCAAACCCCTGCCTCCAAGGAACCTCCGCAGGGTCTTCTCGTCGATCTTCTCCTCACGTGCCTTCTGGTTTGTAAGATCTAGTCTGAGTAATTTGAACTCCAAGACTCCCACTCTACCATAATAACGCGCAATGGGAAAATATAAACACCCGTTATCCACGGCCATGAATATCGGGGACTTTGTAGAACATATGTGTAGACGGAAACAGTTTATTATTATGTATTCGAAAACTGTACACGGTGCCCCGATGTCCGCCGTGATAAGCATCCGCGTACCCGAGGAACTGAAGAGACGCATGCGGAAAGCCAAGATCAACTGGAGCGAGGAGATCAGGCGATTCATAGAGGAAAGACTAGCCGAGTACGAGGCCGAAATGCTTAGACAGCGCATAAGGAAACACCTTGAAAAAATCCCTGAACTTCCGGCTGGAACCACTGTAAGGTGGCTGAGAGATGATAGAGAAAGTCATTGACTCTTCAATACTGACCGCTTATATTCTCAAAGAGCATGGATGGGAGGAGCTGGAGAAGATAGTCTTCCAGAGGCCCTACACACTGCCCCTGGCTTTCAAGGAGACGCTTAACGCTATTTGGAAACGGGTTAGGCTTCTACGCGATATGGATGAGGCCACGGCTAAGAGCATCCTGGAGGACCTCGTCGAACTGTCCAGAACCGTTCTACGCATAGACCGGCAGGAGCAGTACTTCCCCCGAGCCCTAGAAATATCGGTTGAACATGGTATCCCGATATACGACTCGCTCTTCATAGCCCAAGCAGAGGGCAGGGAAGCGCAACTCGTATCGCGGGACCATGCCCAGCTAGAGGTGGCCAGGCTCGTCGGAGTAGAGGTCCTGCTCATCTAACATGCATAATAGTTGATTTAAACCTCCAAGGGCTTCCTGGTACAAAGGGTAACGACAATGAGGGCTCTGGTTGCAGGACTCGGCGAGGTTGGGCGGCCCATCTACGAGCTTCTCGCCGAGTCGGGGGGATTCGAGGTCTACGGGGTCGACATAGATCCTTCCAAGACGGTCCACGGGTTCGACGAGGTTCCAGTGGGGGTAGATTTCCTCCACATATGCTACCCCTACAGCGGGAGGTTTCTGGAGACCACCCGGTGGTACGTGGAGAGGTACAAGCCTAGGAGGATAATCATCCACTCCACGGTGGCGCCCGGCACCACCAGGAGAATCTATGGGGAGCTTAGGGTTCCCGTAGCCTTCAGCCCGGTCAGGGGCAAGCACCCCCACATCAAGGCCCATCTGAAATTCTGGCCCAAGTGGGTGGCAGCGCTGCCGGGCGAGGAACTCGACGTCTTCATGGAGCACTTGGAGGCCGCGGGGCTCAGGGTCAAGGGTTCGGAGCATCCCGAGACCCTAGAGCTGGCCAAGATCTACGAGACCGTGTATAGGGCGGTCATGATAGCGTTCTGGCAGGAGGCCCACCGCTCCGCCAGGGCCCTTGGGGCTGACATAGCGGGTGTGGCAGAGTTCATAGGGGAGGTCCACGAGGTCCTCAGGGACAGGCCCGTCTACTACCCAGCCCACATCGGAGGCCACTGCCTCATACCCAACACGAGGATAATCAGGGATCTTTACCCCAGCCCCCTCTGGGACTTCGTACTTGAGAGTAACGAGAAGCGCCTCAAGGAGCAGGAGGACCCCCAAGTCGCCGAGGACATTAAGAGGGTTAGGGAGATCTGGAAGAAGCACGTGCCCCAATGGTACTACGAGGGGAAGGCTGGGCCGGAAGGCTCCGGGCAGAGTGCCCGGGGCCCCGCCTAGCCTCCCAGGCCGCGGCGCCGGGGGCTGCCGGGCCGATACCAGTTTTTATAGTTGGCCCGGCAATTATTCTTTAGATCTTGGGTGTTTACCGTGGGAGAGCTTGAACTCAGGGTTAGGGAGCGCATGGAGCTTAGCCCCCTCAGGAGGATCATTGCCGAGAGGATGGTTGGAAGCCTCAGAGACATGGCCCAGGTAACCCTAATGGCCGAGTCCGTGGTCGACGGCATGGTGGAGTTCAGGAGGGTTGAGGGGCCCGGCATAGAGGAGGAGCACGGGGTCAAGGTAACCTACACCGACATCCTTGTCAAGATCGTGGCATCCCTCCTCCGGAAGCACCCCCTCCTCAACGCTTCCCTCAAGGGCGACTTCATAGAGATATACGAGGACATCAACGTGGGCGTCGCCGTGGCCATCAACCACGGGCTGGTTGT
>JALURJ010000043.1 GCA_027016915.1 Desulfurococcales archaeon
TTATCTAGTAGTAGTTGTTCCTATACCTCTGGGTGCCGGTCATTGAAGGTGCTGCTTAGGACGAGGGTTCTGCGGCCCTACCTCCTCAAGCTGGGCCCCCTGGCCATCAGGGGCCTAGTGGTGGTGGACGAGTCTTGGGGTGAGACGAGGGTCCGCGAGAAGAAGGACAGCGTGAAGCTCCTCCACAGCCTCTACAATGTGGCGGCCAACAGGACCTACCGCGCCGTTAAGAGTGGAGGAGGCTTCGTGGAAACCGAGGCCGTGGGTATAGGCGCGGCTGCGCTGGACGGGGACGGCAGCTACAGCGAGGCCAAGGCCCTTATGTTCCCAAAGCCGTCGAGGCTCATCAGGGTGGGCGTGGCCTGGGCTGGTAGGGCCGTGGAGAAGCTTGACGATATGGACTGGTACGAGGTCCCCGCCCAGCTAGAGTTCTACATCTACGAAGGATCCGTAGAGGCTGAGAAGCCCTGGGAGATGCTCGTCCTAGACACGGAGGATGGCCAGAGGATAATTCTCCCCTCCGAGCTCAAGCCCCCCAGGAGGCATGCCGGGGAGAAGAAGGCCCAGGGGAAGGGCAGGAAATACAGGAGGAAGACCGGTGAGAGGAAGGCGAAAAAGTCTGGCAGGAAGCGGAGGAGACGCCGGAGGAAATAGCCCTTAGACAACCCTTATTCGCCTCTCCGGGGGATCACTAATTTGGGATGAGATGAGACTCCAATAGAGACCCCCTGGGGATGACCGAACTCCACCCCTAACGACCGCGGAGGCTAAGCTACTGCTTATATATCAGTTGCCAGTTTTAATGGTCAGGAGAACCATTAACGGTTAGAGGTGGAGAGTTGTGTCGAATCCCCCTACACTCAGCCTAGCCCCCCACATCTTGGAGGTTGAGGGAGAATCCGCTTTCACCTACCTTGCCAGGGCTAAGGAGCTGGAGAGGCAGGGAATGAGCATAGTCAGCTTCGGCATAGGCCAGCCCGACTTCGACACACCCGCCCACATAAAGGAGGCTGCCGCCAAGGCGTTAGACGAGGGTTTCACAGGTTACACCCCTACAGCAGGCATAGCCGAGGCCCGGGAGGCGATCGCCGAGTACCTGAACCAGCGGTACGGCGCCGGCGTGTCGCCGGAAGAGGTCCTCATATCTCCTGGGGCTAAGGGCGCCATATTCACGGGGATGCTCGCGTTCCTCAGCCCCGGCGACGAGGTCATAGTTCTGGAGCCAAGCTACCCTGCCTACGCCCAGATAGCGAAGGCCCTCCACGCAAAGCCAGTCTACGTGCCCATAGAGTGGCGAGGCCGGTCGGAAGGCTTCAAGATCAACCTTGGCTGGGTAGAGGAGGCAATAACCGAGAGGACCAGGATGATTGTGCTGAACAACCCCCAGAACCCCACAGGAGCCCTGTTCAGCCCCAAGCAGGTTATGGAGCTCCTCGACCTGGCCAGGGATAAGGGTCTGATCCTGCTGGCCGACGAGATCTACGACAACTTCATCTACGACGCCGAGTTCCGAAGCGTCCTCCAGGACCCTGCCTGGCGGGACAACGTCATATACATCAACGGCCTCAGCAAGACCTTCGCCATGACTGGGTGGAGGCTGGGATATCTCGTTGCCAGGAGGGAGATCATGGAGAAGATGGCAGAGCTGGCCGTCAACATCTACAGCTGCGCCACCAGCTTCGCGCAGAAAGCGGTAGCTGCAGCCTACAGGGGGCCGTGGGAGCCGGTGCGGGAGATGGTGGAGATCTTTAAGCGGCGCAGAGACATGCTCCACGAGAGGCTTAGCCGGATACCGGGCTTCGAGGTTTGGAAGCCCCTAGGGGCATTCTACATGTTCCCCAGCATAAAGGGGCTCCTAGAGAAGACAGGGATGACCAGCAAGGACTTCGCCACCAAGCTGCTGGAGGAGTACGGAGTCGTAGTGCTTCCCGGCACCGCCTTCCCCGACCAGGCTGGCGAGGGCTTCCTGAGGTTCAGCTACGCATCAAGCTTCGAAGACATAGAGGAGGGCACGAGGAGGATAAGCAAGGCCGTCGAGGACATGCTCTCCTCCGCTAAGAGGTAGAGGGCTGGCCAGGCCTCCCCGGCACGTAGTGGTGCCGCCTACACCTAGCCTCATACGCCTCCTTTCCTCCCACCAGTATCCTCGGGCTATCGTAGGGGGCTGGCCTTCCGTCTATGAGCCTCTGGGTCCGCGTGGCCTCGTCCCCGCAGACCGTGCAGACGGCGGTCAGGTACGTTATGTGGTCAGCCCTGGCTAGGAGCTCCTTCACAGTCTCGAAGGGCTCCCCCCTGAAGTCCAGGTTCAGCCCGGCAACGATTACCCTAACCCCCTCCTCGGCGAGGCGGTCCAGCGCCTCCACCAGCTCTAGGGGGAAGAACTGGGCCTCGTCTACACCTATGGTCTCGTAGCCCTCCTCCAGGGTCTTCCTAACTATCTCCTCCACACCCTCCCTGGTTGCGGGCACTATGTAGGCTGGGTAGGAGAGCCCGTTGTGGGTGTGCACGTGGGTGGTGCTGTACCTTGTGTCGAGGGAGGGCTTGAATATGCTGACCTTCTTCTTGGCGTATCTTTCCCTCTCAACCCTCCTGATAAGCTCGCTGGTTTTGCCAGCGAACATGGGGCCAACTATGACCTCCAGCAAAATATGGGCACCAAGGCTAGATGTGTTGGCGGAGTTAAGAAGGTAGCGCCGCTAAACAGTGGCGAGATCTTCTAGGTCGGCTTCACCCTTCTCGGTTTCCACTCTCTCGACCCTGCCAACCCGTTTCCCGGAGGAGCCGTAAACGTATATGGCTCCACCCTCTTCCCCGTCGATCTTGACGTGGCTGCCGTCGCAGAAGGGATAGTTCCTGCTAAGCCCGCACATGCATATGAGTATGGTGTCCCCCTTGGGGGTGCGGTGGACCAGTGGGCTGCCTCTGGTGTGTACTATTATTCTGGCCAAGCCTCCCACCACTCATACTATGCTGTAGGAGGCTAAAACTGTTCCCAACCCTGCTGGCCGGGATGTAGGTAAAAGAGGGCTAGGGAGTTACCTCTTGTACCCTATCTTCCTGAGGAACTCCTTCCTCTCCTTCACGTCCTCAGGACCCTCTATGCCGAGAGGAGTGAAGCCATCCACAACGCCTAGCACCGCTCTGCCCTGGCCAGTCTCAGCCACTATTACTTGGAGGGGGTTGGCGGTTGCAGCGTAGATTGTTACCACCTCCTGGACCTGTTTCAGGGCGTTGAGCACGTTGATGGGCCAGGCGTCCTTGAGGTAGATGACGAAGAAGTGGCCTGCACCCACCTTGAGGGCTACATCTGCCGCCAGCTTCTCCAGCTCCTCGTCGTTCCCGTCATGCCTCACGAGGCGCTTCTGACTGGCCTCGCAGAAGCCTATGCCGAACTTTATCGTTGTGGAGCTGGTGATGAGGGCCTCGTAGAGGTCCTCGACAGTCTTTATGAAGTGGCTATGGCCTATGATCACATTGGTGCCCTCCGGAACCGGTATGTCCACCACGTGCAGCTTGACCTCCGACACGGACAACCACCTGTAACATATTGTGGGCACCCCTCCTATAACCGTTAAACCCTCGACGCTAGGACTCCATGATTACGAATCTCGGCGGGTCTATCCTCTGGCTCCCGCAGCGGGGACATTTGCTGGGCTTCCTGGGCCTGTCAAGGCCCTTGAACACGTAGCCGCACGCCCTGCAGCTGGGAGGCTCCATGAAAACCTGTTTCCTCCCTCTGCTCCTCCTCCACACGGTTCTCGCCACGTGCCGCAGGTGGGCGTACACCTCCTTAACCCCTGTGCGGGGGTCGAGGCCCAAGTGGGCTGCTATCTCCTCGGCGCTGAGGGGTTGGCTGGCCTCCTCTAGGAGGCTGATGATCCTCTCCCTAACAGTCTCCTCCAAGCCAGCCGCACCCTAGGGTTTAGAGGGTTATGCCTCCAGCCAGGCTCCTTATGCTGAAGAAGTCCGTCACCGTGGCATCGAAAATCTCGCTGAGCCTCGCCAGGGTCTCCCTACTATCTATGCTCCTCCTAGGCGCGTACGCCCTCACAACTATGCTTGGAACCAGGCCCTCGCGGACCATGAACTCGTATATGTTCAGCCTTCTGGCCTCGGCCAGCTCGCCGCGGACGAACTTGGCCTCGTGGAGCGGGTAGGTTCTGCTGAGGCTGGCCAGCGGCGCCGGGTAGAGGACGTGACTCATAACCCAGATGTCGCTGGCAGCGTCTCCTATAATGCTGCGAGCCTCCTCGCGGAGCCTCTCCTCCAGATCCCTCCTCCAGTCCTCGTGATACTTGAGGGCCAGCGCTAAGGGCTGCGGACCTCCCTCCCCCGTTAGGAGGGGCAATCTGCTCTCCCTCCCAATCCTCTTCCACGGGTTCCTCCTCTCGACCAGGCACATAACCTTCTCAGCAGTCTCAGGGTCCAGCTGGTCCCTCCTCTCCTCGAGGAGCACCATGACCCTCCAGTCGTCAAGCTTTATGTATGGGTCTGGGTCGCCCTCCGCCAGCCTCTCCACGGCTTCGGTTAGGCCGAGCACCTGGTCCCCGTTCTTCAGAACATCTACTAGAAGCCTGCCGAAGGCAACCCCCACGGGGTGGAGGTAGACGTGCTCGTACATGGAAACCCTGCTGTACAGGTAGCTCCTTAGGGCTCCGAGGGCTTTCCTCTCCAACACCACCTCGTCGTGCTTGCCCAGCTCGGGGTAGGGGTGGGTGTTCCTTATCAGCCTCTGGTAGTCTATGACCCCGTACTCCTTGGTCCCCGCATAGTAGCTGTCCCTCATGAGGAAGTCCATGACATCCGCAGGGTAGACCCAGGCCTTGACAACCTTGCGGAGAAGCCTGATCACCCTCTCCTCCGGCTCGTCGACGCCGAGGAGCTTCACCACGAGCTCGCCTAGGTGGGGCATTCCGTGCTTCTCCTCGGCGTCGCGGAGGACCTTGGAGATCTCCGTATACTCTATGAGGGCGAGCCCTATCCTCTCGTGATCCCCCAAGCCCTTCTCCTCCAGCCCCCTGTTGCCTCTCAGTATGGCGTCCTCGAAAGCGTGGCTGAAGGGGCCGTGGCCGAGGTCGTGGAGTAGCCCGGCTATCCTGGTAGCCTCTACGAGGACGTGGGGCTCGAATCCTTCAAGGGCCTCGAGCCCCACAAGGCCTGCCAGGTCGCTCACCAGGTGGGAGGCAAAGATTCCGGCGAGGTGCATGACGCCGAGGCTGTGCTGGAACCTCGTGTGGTCGGCGCCGGGGTAGACGAGGTAGGCTAGCTGGAGCTGCCTTATCCTCCTAAGCCTCTGGAAGACCCTGGTGTCTATTATTCTGGCCTCGACCTCCTTGTTGTACTCCACGTAGTCGTAGATGGGGTCCCTCACAGCGTCCCAGGTCAGCCCTGTGGTGCTGCTGTCCACAATTCTCTTCAACGGGTGCACCATGTTACCAGAAATTTACACGCATAATTAAAGCCTAGGTTTCGAGGGTTCGAAAACGAATTTTACTCGCCCACCCATCTCCTGGATCGGTGCGTCCAGGGGTGCCTGAGAAGCTCGCCAAGGACCTCTACCTCCTCAGGGTCAGGCTTCCCCGCTTCAAGCCGCCGGTGCTCAACGCCTACCTGGTGGCGGGGGAGAGGACCCTCCTCATAGACACGGGCCTCTACAGCCTAGGCGCCCTGGAGTCCCTCCTCGACGAGCTGGGAAGCCTCGGGTTCAGGCTGGCGGACCTAGACGAGGTCCTGGTGACCCACTCCCACATAGACCACCTGGGCCTTGCAGGCATACTGGCTGGGTGTAGGGGCGCGCCGGTCAAGATGGGTAGGGAGGAGTGCAGGATCCTCAGGAAGGGAGGGTTCCAGGGCTACATGGACAAGGTTGCACGAGTCCTGGTGATGCAGGGGATACCCGAGGATGTGGTTAGAGGGTTGGTTGCCAGCGTGGGCGACGATTACCCAGTCCCCGGAGTCAGGAGGCTCTACACCGAGATACTCCCCAGGGCTGTGTCCTGCAGCCTGGAGGAGGGCGACGTCGTGGAGGCGGGCCGCTACAGTTTCAACGTATACGTGGTTTCAGGCCACAGCCCCGGCCACCTGGTCCTCCACGACCCCGACCACGGGGTGCTCGTTGTCGGCGACCACCTCCTCCCCGAAACAACACCCCAAATATCGCCCCTAACCCCCGAGGCCAACCCCCTCGCCCGGTAC
>JALURJ010000044.1 GCA_027016915.1 Desulfurococcales archaeon
TCTCTCCTCCGAGGGGTTTTCGGGGTCCACTATCTTGACGTCGACGTCGGGCAGCGGGATGCCGACCGTCCCGGTGACCTTGCTTAGGGCTTGGGGTTGCATGGTTAGGAGCATGGTTTCGGTCATGCCGTACGCCTGGACTAGGGGGACTCCCAGCCTCTCCTTGAACAGTACTTGGAGGGCTGGGTCGAGCGGGGCCCCAGCCGATATGGCTAGTTTGAGGCTTGAGTACTCGTAGCCTCCCTTTGAGAGCTCGTCGAGCAGCCCGTGATAGATCATTGGGGCCCCCGTGGTCAGGGTTACTCCATAGTCCTCTATTGCTCTAGCAGCCAGGCCTTGGTCCCAGCGTTGCATGATCACTGCTGTGCCGCCGACGACCAGAGCCGTCGCTAGGCTCACCTGTAGGCCTAGGACGTGGGTTATAGGCGCCACTACTAGGGAACACATGTTCTCGTCGACCCGCGCCATCGCTCCTGTAGCCATAGCGGCCCACACTATGCTTGCATGGCTGTGGAAAGTCTGCATCGTTCTCCCAGCTATACCCGAATAGTAGAGCACCATACCCGTAGACCTTGCAGGGTTCAGCCGGCTTCTCGCCTCCTCGCCCCTCAGCTTCATCACGTCCCGTAGTGTTGACGCCTCCCACCCCTCCCTGGGTCTGGGAGATAGTACAAGTATACGGTCTATGCCAGCCTCCTCTAGGATCCTCTGCTCCCTCTCGTAGAACTCGGGGTGAAGAACCGCTGCTTTTATCTCACGACCCGCTATCTGGAATTTTAGGTCCTCGCTGGTGGTTAGAGGGTCCACCAGAACTGCTGCCGCACCAGCAGCCGATATGCCGAGGAAGCCCGCCACAGACTCCACCGTGTTGAAGGAGGAGAAAAGGACTTGATCCCCCGGTTCCACGCCGGAATCATGCAGCCACTCCGCCACCCTAGACGCTGCCCTGACGAGCTCGATGTATGTGTAGCCGTACCCTGTTTCGGCCTGGACAACGGCGCACTTCAAAGGCTTTCTCCGGGCATGGTCACGGACAACCTCGTAGAGCGTCATTTCCGGGTAATCTAGCTCTAGGGGGACTCCTTTAGGCCAAACCCTATGCCAAGTCCTGCTACACGGCTCCAACCAGAACCACCCCAACTCCTAACCAAAGCAGGGTCAGGCGGTTTTCACCCACCTTATTCTCACCTATACACGTGTGTTGGCAAAAATAATTAATGCCGCTCGGCAACTTATAATAGAACCCGAAGACCTGACAATCAAGCCTTTGATTCAGAGGGAGGAATAGTTCATGCAGGAGGCAGCCCTTAGGTGGATGTTTGATGGGATATGGGATAAAAGCGAACATTATGCTAAGAAGCCTAAGCGGAGCGAGAAGCCTATCCTGAGAGCTGAGAACATTACAGTGAAGTTCGGCGAGATAGTAGCTGTGGACAACGTTACTGTTGAGGTAAAGCAGGGCGAGCTTCTCGCCATAATAGGCCCCAACGGGGCCGGGAAGACCAGCCTGCTCAACGTAATATCAGGCTTCTACAAACCCGTAACAGGCCGCGTCCTATTCAAGGGCCGGGACATCTCGAAGCTTCCCTCCCACAAAAGGGTAGAGCTCGGCCTCTCCAGAACGTTCCAACACAGCCAGCTGTTCCTAGGAATGACAGTTCTGGACAACATAATCGTCGGCCTCTTCCCTTGGCGGAAAACCAGCACGCTGAAAGCGGCTTTCTGGCTGGGAGCGGCCAAAAAATGGGAGGAATGGGCCCGCGAAGGCGTGGAGTACGTGATCGACCTGCTCGAGCTCCACGAGTACAGGTATAGAATTGTGGGCAGCCTCTCACCCGGACTCCAGAAGAGGGTGGACCTAGCAAGAGCGCTGGTCCAGAACCCTGAAGTCGTGCTCATGGACGAGCCCATGGCCGGGCTTACAAGGGAGGAGAAGGAGGACCTAGCAAGAGCCATCATAGAGGTCCACGAAACACGGGGCACAACCTTTGTCATGGTGGAGCACGACCTAGAGGTGGTTACCGACATCGCCGACAGAATAGTCGTCATGGATTCAGGCAGGGTAATAGCCGAGGGCGTACCGGAAGAGGTGGTCCACAACCCGAGGGTAATCCACGCATATGTAGGGGGGTGATCAGTCTCGGCCAACCGGGGTCCCGGCCTGAACCGTGAGGGGGAGGCACCATACGACTCAACCTTTCCCTGGCTCCTCCAAAAACTGGCCCACGAAAAGCCGGGGGAAACAGCCTTCAGGTGGCGTAGGTACGGGGTTTGGCGCAGGTATAGTTGGAGAGACTACTATGACAGGGTGCGATGGGCCGCCCTAGGCCTGCGGGAGATAGGCCTGGAGCCGGGCGACAAGGCAGCCTTCGACACCTTCAACCGGCCTGCATGGATAATCTACGAGATAGGTGCACAGAGCCTGGGCGCCGCCACGATCGGCATCTACAGAGACTGTCTGCCCGACGAGATAGGGTATCTTCTAGAGCGTAGCGACTCCAAGATAGTGCTTGTGGAGGGGCAAGAGCAACTCGACAGAGTGCTTGAATCAGGAGTAGATGTCGAGAAGATCATTGTGGATGAGGCCAAGGGGCTGCACCAGTACCGGGACATGCTTGGCCGGAAAATCATAACCTTCGGCGACCTCCTAGACATGGGCCGCAAGCTCGACAAAGACCAGGGCAAGAAAATCTATGAGAAGATGATAATGGACCTCGAGCCCTCCACCACCGCAGGGCTCTTCACCACCAGCGGAACCACCGGACTCCCCAAGCTAGCCGAGCTCAGCTATAGGAGCATGCTAGCCATGGCATTCCAGCTTTATCAGCTCGACCCAATAGAGGAAGGCTGGGAGTATGTTTCATTCCTACCCCCCGCTTGGATCGGAGAACAAATGATGAGCATATCGCTCCACCTTCTTGTGGGAGGCTTCAGGGTCAACTTCCCGGAGAGCCCGAACACGCTGTGGCACGACTTCAGGGAGATAGCCCCACACTTCATGTTCTCCCCGCCAAGGGTCTGGGAGAGATTTGCAAAGGACATAATGGCGAAGATAGAGGACAGCGACCCGCTGAAGAAGCTTGCCTACAGGATAGCCATGTGGATAGGAGAAAGAGCGGCTAGGTCCAGGCTGAAGCCCGGCAGGAAAGAGCCTGAACTCCACTGGAAGATCCTCCAGTACATAGCCTACTGGCTCTCCCACCGCCACGTCCTCGACAAGGTCGGTCTCAAGAGGATTAAAAGAGCCTATACCGGCGGGGCCATGATAGCCGACGACTACGTCTACTACTTCCACGCCCTTGGCGTGAACCTAAAGCAGATCTATGGGCAAACCGAGATAGCGGGCATCGCCGTCGTGCACCCCGACGACGACGTCAGGCCCAACACTGTTGGGAGGCCGCTGCCCTTGACGGAGATAAGGATCGCCGAGGACGGCGAAATACTGCTTCGAAGCCCGGCCATGATGAAGGGCTACTACAAGAACCCGGAGGCGACCAGGAAGACCCTGAGGGAGGGCTGGCTATACACGGGAGATGTTGGCATGCTGACCGATGATGGACACTTAGTCATACATGATAGGACCAAGGAAATCATAACGCTCCAGGACGGCACCAGGGTGGCACCTCAGCTGGTCCAGAACAAGCTTAAGTTCAGCCCATACATAGCCGAAGCAGCGGTTATAGGCGAGGGCAGACCCTACCTCGTAGCCATCCTCAACATAGACTTTGAAACGGTGTCCCGCTGGGCCGAGAGGAGGAAGATAACGTTTACGAGCTACGCCGACCTCTCCCAGAAACCCGAGGTGTTATCCCTGCTTAGAAGGGAGGTGCAGAGAGCCAACAACAGGCTTCCGGAGAAGATGAGGATCAGGAGGTTTGCCAGCCTGGTCAAGGAGTTCCACCCAGACGACGGGGAGATGACTAGGACGAGGAAGCTTAGAAGAATGGTGATCAAGGAGAGGTATGCCGGGCTGATAGAGGCTATGTACAGGGGCGATAAGGAGCATGTGCTGGACCTGCAGCTAAGGCTGGAGGACGGCAGGTTGGTGACCGCTACTAGGAGAATAGCCATAATGGATGTTTAAGAGCCCTATCACGCATCAGGCCAAACAGGTTAGGATGGGTGAGGAGGTGTGGAGGTAAACGTACTGGCAGGAGCCCTCTTCCAGGGAGTGGTCCTGGGCATGATATATGCCCTCATAGCCCTGGGTTTCAACATAATATACAGGGTTAGCAAGTCGATAAACTTCGCACACCCAGCATTGATACTACTAATAGGCTACGTGGCCCTAGTTGTTTCGAGGCAGAACGGCTTCGCTGCAGGGCTGATAATCTCGCTTGCCGTGGCCGCGCTCCTCGGGTTAGCGTTGGAGAAGAGCCTCGCAAAACCACTGATAGGCAAACCCCCTGTAGCGCTTATAGGCGCCACTCTGGGCGCCTTCTACGTCATCCGCGGCATCACCTTTATTGTGGGCAGGTTCGAGGCAGCAGCCCTGCCAATAACTTCCACCAACTATGATCTCGGCGTGTTGAAGGTAAGCACAAACGACATCCTCTCCCTAGCCATAACGGGCGCCGGACTCCTCGGCCTAGTGCTGCTTCACAACAAGACCAAGATCGGCTCAGCCATCAGGGCAGTGGCTGAAGACGCTGAGGGCGCTGCGGGCTACGGGCTGCCCGTAAGCAGGCTTATGACACTGAGCTGGATACTGGCAGGACTGACAGGGGCCCTTGGAGGCCTAGCGTTGTCCCTCAAGGCGCAGGTAAGCCCCTACCTCGACTTCTACGCCATCAAGGCATTCGCCGCAAGCATACTGGCAGGGCTCGACAGTATAGGCGGCGTCGTGTTGGGCGGGCTGGCTCTGGGCCTTGTGGAGCAACTGGCCAGTATAGTGCTGGAACCGTTCCTACCAGGCATAGGGGGTCACATAGCCTTCTTCTTCCTACTCCTGATACTGCTGGTTAAGCCCTACGGACTCTTCGGAACAGAGAGGATCGAGAGAATATAGGGGTGATATGGGGTGCCGGCGGGAGTATTCAAGGAGACCTACGGTGAGGAGATAGCCATATTCAGGTACCCCATACACTATGCGGGGGCGGCGCTGGGCCTAGCCCTAGCCCTAGTGCTACCCATGCTGGTAGGCCCCTACTACATGCTGCTCGCGGTTTCCTTCCTGATATTCCTTGTGGGAGCCGTAGGCCTCAACATAACTGTCGGCCTAGCTGGCCTCATATCCCTGGCCCACGCCGCCCTCATGGGTATGGGCGCCTACGTCACAGCTTTTCTAGCAGAGAGGGGTGTGAACATCCTGCTAGCACTGCCCTTGGCTGGCCTCTCAGCAGCGGCGCTGGCGTTCATCCTAGCGCTTCCAAGCTTTAAGCTTAAGGGCTACTACCTGGCAATGGCCAGCCTAGCGGCCCAATTCATCATCGAGTACATATTTGCCCTCATAGACCCTGACCAGTACGTACCCATCCCCGACGAGGCGAAATATGTTGGCGGAATACATCTTGGCAGGGGGTTACCCCTTTACTATACGACTCTGGCAGTAGCGATCATAGCCATACTGACAGCCGTTAATCTGGGGAGAAGCGTGTTAGGCAAAGCGATGAAGGCTGTAAGGGACAACGACGTCGCCGCCGAGGTTGTAGGGGTAAATGTCTACTATGTCAAGGCCCTAGCCTTCACAGTAGGAGGATTCTATGCAGGCCTAGCTGGAGGGCTCTACGCACTATACAGCACCGGTATAGGGTGGGAAGGCTTCACCCTAGAGGGCTCCATAGAGTATCTGGGCATGGTGCTAATAGGAGGGCCGGGCAGGATAGTATGGGGCAGCTTCCTAGGGGTACTGCTGGTGCGTACAGGCTGGACCCTCCTCGAATCAACACTAGCCGAGCTTATTGTCAGTTACGTTGCGGCAGCACTCAAGTACCTTATACTTGGAGGGCTGATAGCAGGCTTTATAATATTCGAGCCGGAGGGCCTGATAGCTGTTCTTAGGCGCTTCAAAGAGTATCTAAGGCTATGGCCATATAGCTATTAGTTTAACTTTTTAATTTATTTTACTACTATGATCCTACATTATTATTCAATATAATCAATAATTATCATGTTTTTATTGAATTCTTTACAAAATATTATATTATTTCCATTAATGTACCACATGTTTATATATC
>JALURJ010000045.1 GCA_027016915.1 Desulfurococcales archaeon
AACTATATGCGCCTCCTGCAGAAACGCTTCGCGGAGCCAGCCATGGTGTCCTAAGGAGTTAATAGTTGTGCCTTGAGATAGATAACGCAGGATGTGGGTGCTGGCCCTTGGCACGGAAACGGAAGAAGCGCGGTAAGAAGGCTAGAGGCCCCGGGAAAGCCCGGCCCCGTAGGACGTTGCTTCTGGCAGCCCTAACAGTGGTTGTTATAGCAGCTCTTCTCTACACAAAACCATGGGCGGGCCAACAAGTATCGGAAAGCGAGGCAACCCAGGGTTCTGCGCCATCCTCATATTACTGGGTAATCATACCTGAAGAGGTTCTGATTAAAGCCTCCGAGAAGCTGATGAAAGAGTATATAGAGGGGGTGGGTGGCCGCCTCCCCAGCTCCCTTGGGGCCGAGCTCTACAAGACCCTCAGCTATACCAACAACTGGTGTAGACTGGCCGAGGGCGGAGACGGCAACCTCACCGAGAGATATGTCGCCCTATACGTTGACAGCGGCAAGAAAGGCCTGGTCGAGTCGTTTTTCAAGGAGGAATTCCACCTCTCGAGTCTTGATGAGTACAGGAGCGTGTATGGTGAACCCAGCCTTCAAGACCTCGTAGCCTCTATACTGAACTCTTCCAGCAACCCAAAGTACTGGTTGGTTGTGAAGTTCAGATATGTTGACAGGGAGAAGATGCTTGGACTGCTGGAGAGAAACGGCGTGGAGTACATTTACATAAGGCCCAAGCCTGGATCCAGCTATGTGGAGACGGCGGTCAAGCTTGTGGACGCTCCAACACTTCTCAAGCTGCTTCAAGACTCCGGCATAGCCCTAATCCCCTATCCCGCCCTAGTACCCGTAACCTTTGTCCCCACATAGTCTGCCGAGGAGGGAAACCGGCTTAAACCCCCGCCCGTTAACTGTGTTGTGTGTTGAAGGATGGGGCTAGCCGACGCTTTGGAAGCTCTCAGGAGCGGCAGACCGGTGATGATCTACGACTCCTCCGATAGGGAGGGCGAGGTTGACCTGGTTTTCCACGCATCCCAGATAGATG
This sequence comes from Desulfurococcales archaeon, assembly GCA_027016915.1. Classification (GTDB taxonomy): domain Archaea; phylum Thermoproteota; class Thermoprotei_A; order Sulfolobales; family WAQK01; genus WAQK01. The sequence continues at coordinate 1,042 of JALURJ010000045.1, forward strand.
CTGGCAAGATAGCTATGCTTAGACGAGAGGCTGGCGGACTGATATGCTTCGCCACAAGTGACAGGGTGCGGTCGGTGCTTGGCCTCCCCTTCATGAACGAGTTCTTGGAGCAACACCCTCTGCTGGGCAAGCTGGCTGTTAAGAGGCTCGGCTATGGCGACCCCCCAGCCTTCACCCTATGGGTGAACCATGTGGACTCGGTAACCGGTATAAGGGACAGGGATAGAGCCCTCACGGCTAGGAGGCTCTACGATGTTGTGATCCTAGCCGAGAAGGGCGAGGAGGCGGAGGCCAGGAGGATATTCTACGAGGAGTTCACGGCTCCCGGCCACCTACCCATACTTGCCTCCCGCGGGTTGGAGAACAGGCATGGCCACACCGAACTCGCCGTAACCCTGGCCAGTCTTGCAGGGCTCCCGCCAGCCGTGGTTTTTGCAGAGATGCTGGTGGACGGCGGCGTGTTGAGCGTTGAGGAGGCGAAAAGGCTGAGCAGAGAGCGTGGCATCCCACTAATAAGCGGCAAGGAGATCGTAGAGCATTACATGAGGATCCGTGGAGGCACGCAAGGTGGTGTCTATGGTAAAGATAGGCGTCGCTGACACTACCTTTGCCCGTGTCGATATGGCTAGGCACGCCATAGAAGTTCTCCGCGAGGAGCTTCCTAACGCCATCATAGTCCGGTACACAGTACCAGGCCTGAAGGACCTCCCGGCGGCTGTGAGGAGACTCCTGGTAGATGAGGGATGTGAGGCAGCCATATCGCTGGGCTGGGTGGGTGCGAAGCCTGTGGAC
>JALURJ010000046.1 GCA_027016915.1 Desulfurococcales archaeon
GGAGGATGTCGTGCAGCTCCCCTAGGCTGGCGTAGTGCTTGGAGTACTGGGTTATCTCGGGCGGCAGCTGCATGTCCCTCGGGGACTCTATGGTCTTGACCACCTTCCCCTTCTTCGCGTAGAACTCTGCCAGGGCCTGGGCGAAGGTTGTCTTACCCATGCCGGGCGCCCCGGCGATCAATATGCCCTCCGCACGTTCCTCGAACCTTTTGAGCAGCTTGCTGGGTAGTTTGTAGTCCTCCAGGCTTAGCTTGACCAGAGGCTTGACGGCTGTTATTTCCCAGCCTTCGCTTAGGGGAGGCCTGGTGATCACGATCCTGTACCTGCCGAGCTGGACTATGGTGGAGCCGCTCCTATCTATCTCTATGAAGCTGTCAGGCCTCCTCCTAGCCTCCTCCACTATCTCCCTCGCTATCTCCTCTATCTCCTCACGCTTCAGCGGCTTCCGGCCCAGGTAGACGAACTCCCAGCGACCAGGCCTACCTTTCTTACCTATGGGTCTGGTGCCCTCCTTGAGGTGCACGCTCATGGTGTTTTCGTCGAAGTACTCCTCTAGGCGTAGCTTGACAGCACCCCTCGGGGGCACATAGATCGTTTTGACACCCATAGCCCTCGCAACTGCCGCCTGCACCTTGTCGCCGGTTACGAGAGTTGCGCCGATCTCCCAAGCATAGTCGCGGATTACGGCGTCCACTCCGCCCAGCCCTGCAGACCTTATCTCGGAGGCTCTGGGCCTATCCCCCTCTATGCTGATCTCGATAAGCCCCTCCTCTGCGAGTCGGCGGAGCCGCTCCACCTCGTCGAGCCCGGCGAACCCCACGGCCTTTCCCTGGTTGGCCTGGTGCTCTAGCTCGGCCAGCACGGCTCTGTGGATGATCACCCTGCCCCTGATCTCGCCCTGCTCCACGAGCCTGGACATCACTCCTTCTATGATGACGCTAGTGTCCGGCACATAGGTCTGCTCAGCCTCAGGGAATACTAGTCCTTCTTCCAAGCCAATCACTTCCCGGTGTTCGGGATCCCATGTACTGGTTAATAAGAAGATTCATTAGTCATGCGCTTGTCAAAGGTACGTGTAGAGACTTGTAGGGGGCGGCGGTTATGGGCAGAATCTCTAAGGGCGTTGCCTGCAGCGTCGAAGGCTGCGGGGAAAGGGCTGTGCACTCGCTGAGCCTCGAGGAGACGAGGATCCTGGAGAGTAAGGGCTACAGCCTTGCCGCAATCCACGGCCGGGTCTACCTCTGCGAGAAGCACTACAAGGAGTGGAAGAAGGCACGCAAAAAGCTTGACAAGTTCGAGAAATGGAGGATGATGAGGTAGGAGGGGGTTGGCCGGGCTCCGGGTAGCGGTTGTTGGAGTAGGCTATATGGGCAGGAACCATGCTAGGGTTGTATCCGAGCTCTCCTCCGAGCTCCCCGTGGAGCTGGCAGCTGTCGTAGACGTGGACGAGGCCAGGGCCTCTGCCGTGGCTGAGAGGTACGGCGCCACACCCTACACCAGCCTGGAAAAAATGCTGGGAAGCGAAGACCTGGACGCTGCAATAGTTGCGACGCCGACGGCCACCCACGTATCCACGGCCCTGAGGCTCGTGGAGGCCGGGATCAAGTATATACTTGTGGAGAAGCCGCTGGCGGAGAACACGTCCACCGCGAAGAGGCTTCTGGAGTCCCTGGGAGGGTCAGGCGTTGAGAGGCTCATGGTTGGACATATAGAGAGGTTCAACCCGGCCGTAAGGCATCTTGCCAGAAGCCTGGAAAGGGGGGTGTTGGGCGAGATAATCACGGCCAGTTCCAGGAGGGTCGGACCCTATGTGCCCAGGATAAGGGATGTGGGTGTTGTGATGGATCTGGCCACCCATGAGATCGACCTGTCGAGGCTCTTCTTCGACTCGGAGCCTATAGGCGTCTACGCTTATACATACAGGGTCGTGAACGAGGTCTATGAGGACGCTGCAATAGTGGTGCTCCACTTCGAGAAGGGCTCCTCCATCATAGAGGTTAACAGGGTGACACCCTATAAGGAGAGGAGGCTCCTATTAACATGCACACGCGGAGTAGCCCAGCTTGACTACATCGCCCAGAACTTGAAGCTGTTTAACTCGGAGTGGGAGATGGAGGCCAGAATACTGCGCGAAGAGCCGCTCAAGATCGAGGACAGGGAGTTCCTGAAGGCGGCTCTGGAGGGTGCCCCGGTCCCGGTAAACGCCCTCGATGGCTACAGGGTTGTGGAGATAGCGGAGGCAGCCCTAGAGAGCGCTGCTAGGGGGATAGTGGTTAGGCTTAGCCTGGGCTCCGAGGAATAATTTATACGTGCTCAACGCTAAGGGTTGGATTGGTCGATGAAGACACCTGCGACGAGCCGAAATGCTGCGTGATGTGGTTGGAAGAGCCGATCCGAGGCCTTTCCCGGCTCCCTCCACGTCTTAGCTGAACAATATGCCCCTGTAGGTCTCCCTGTAGAGAGGGTGGCTTTCCATAAGCTTCCTATTCCTCCTATACTTCACCGTCATGCCTAGGGCCTCGCCGCCGTGCCTCCTGGCCCACTCATCCAGTGGCACCCTGTACTGCTCCTGGATGAAGTCCCTATAGATGTCGTTGAGCACGTTGAAGGCGCAGAACGGTATGATCCTCCCGTCGGGCGTCGAGTAGTGGATGTTGCACCGCATAACCCTTTCAACGTCGTAGTTGTATAGGTCCATGAAGTGCATCATTCCCAGGAAGAGCATCTTGTAGTGTAGTTCTCCCAGGGCCTCGTAGTTCCTCTTCACGAAGACCTTGAAGAGGAGCCTGGAAATGTCTAGCTCCTTGGGCATCCTCTCCCTGTCCACGAACTTGACTATGTCGAGGAGCATCTTCATCTTGAGGAGGGTCTTGCTCCTCCCCCTCCTCAGCTCCTCGGCCTTCTCCTCCAGGTACTCCACGAAGCCCTCTACGTCGAAGAAGTCTGTTATGGGGACGAACCTTCGGGGCACGCCGTTCCCATCCTTCTCCGCCACCACCACATAGGTGGCTGCGCCGCAGACGGGGTGGTTGGCCATGGTGAACTGGGGCTCCCCCGTGAGCTGCTCTATAAACTTGGAGAACCTGGTTGTAACAGGGACCGGGTACCAGGCATCCTTATGTATTTGGCCGTCGGTCTGCTCCTCTATGAGCTTCACTGCGCCTGCAATCGTTATGCGGAACTTCATTCTCTCATGCTTCTTCATCATGCCCGTGAGGCTTACTGGCTGGAAGTTGACGCCTCTCACAATGTCTATGTGTTTGCCAGCGAACCGCACTATGTCGCCCAGCTCGTGGGTGTTCACGCCCCTTATCACTGTGGGGACCAGTACTATGCTGGTCATCTTGGCTTTCCTGAAAGCGTCAAAGATCAAGGGTACCTCCCAATGGTTCTTCCAGTTAACCCTTGGCGAGACGCCGTCAAAACTCATGTAAATGGTGTTGACCCCGGCCTCCCTCAGCTTCCTAACGTAGTCGACGGCGAGCCGGGGGTCTTGGAGGTAGAGTTCAGCCACCCTGAGGGCCTGGGTGTTCAGCTGGATATGCCTAACCCCCTCCTCCTTGAGGAGCTTGACTATTTCTACCAGGTCGTCCCTGAGCATGGGCTCGCCGCCGGTTATCTGGACAGCCATGGTGACGCCCTGCTTGGCCAGCTGCCGGATCATGTACCTTATCTGCTCCAAGCTCGGCTCGTAGACGTAGCCAGCGGCCTCGGCGAAGTAGAAACAGTACCAGCATGATAGGTTGCACCTGTTGGTAACGACGAGGTTTAGGAGCGCTGTATGGTTCTTATGCATGGGGCAGAGGCCGCAGCTGTAGGGGCAGGGGGCGGTAAGGGGCACGTAGGGGAACCTCACCCCCTTGCCCTCGTCCTCGAACCTCATGAACTTGGAGTACATGTCGGCGTCCTCATAGTACACCTCCTCTATCTCGCCGTGCTCGGGGCAGATCTTCCTTATCCAGACCTTCCCCTCCCTCTCAACTATTATGGCTGGGAGAAGCCTGTAGCAGTGGGGACATATGCTGGTGGTGTAGGCTCTGAGCTTCTCACCCTCCCTGGGCTCCGGCGCCGGGCCACCGATCTTTATCCGGCGGCCAGCTATTATTACCTCGCCGCCGGAGAGGCTGGAGGGCGGCGGGAGGAGCCTGAAGGGTGTCTCCTCCCTGGTGGGGCTCTCAGTTCTACTCATAACCGTACACCCATTCTTACCATTAAGAATGGGGATGCGTGTATAAGAGATTTACCACCAAAACTACGGTTGATTAGGTAGTTTCGCAGGCGTGTCCCGACCCCGCGGCAAGCAGGTGAGAGTACTCTTCGGGCACGCCGCCCGACCTGGCCTTGGCGTAGACCTCCGCAGCCCTGCTGCCCAGAAGCCTGCGCAGTATACTTAGAGGGGTCCTCGTAACGTCGAGCGGCACGGGGAGCGCCTTCACACTCCTGGCGCCATGGTCGTAGACCACGACGTCTATTCTTCCGCGTGGAAGCCTGCAGGGCACCTCGGCTAGGAGCGGGTAGGAGGCGGGCTGCCTGGCGTAGCTCCACCCACCCTTAACCTTCTCCACGTAGAGCCCCCGCATTACTGTGCCGCGGGGCGCCACCCTTCTAAGCATGACCGGGTCTATTTCCCTCCTAACCCTCCTGGCGAACGCCCTGGCAAGTCTGCGGTGTTTTCTGATTACCCTTGTGGAGGCGAGGCGGCTTATCCTCGTGTAAGGGAAGACGAGGACCTGTCGTATATTGATCCGCCTAACCACCAGGCCTTCGTCAACTAGTCGTTTCAGGAACTCGTAGTTCAGCCTATAGGTCTCCCTGGTCTCGCCCGCCAGGCCGAGCACGAAGTTTATACCTGGGAGCAGCTCGGGGAGGCCGTTGTACCCCCTCCTTGCTCCCAGCTGGTTGACTATCCTTATAGCCTCCAGGGCCTCGTCGGGGTATACGTTGAGATTGTTGGCTTCTACAACCCTTGGATCCGCCGTTTCCAGGCCCATGGCAGCCACGTCGCCTGGCGTGTGGTGCTCTATGATCACCTTTAGAGCCCTGGTGCTCTCCTCCCTATGTTTGGCTATGGTGCCTGGGTTAACGTTGTCTATGTGGAGCGTCTCTAGGCCTGGAGCAGCACTGCGTATTCCGTGGAAGAGTTTCCTGAGGGCCTCCGGGTTGGGCTGGGGGAACTCCTCCTCGCTGAGGCGCCTCGCCTGGTAGACCAGTATGTCCGGCTGCCTTCCAAGCCTGAAGCTCCTCACGCCATGCTTGTAGAGTGCCTCCACCTCCTTCACAACGTCCTCAACCTTCCTCTGCTTGGGGAGGCCGTGGAGGACCTCCGTGCAGAAGCTACATCCCCCGGCAAGGACCCTGGGGCACCCCCTGAACGTCTCGATCTCTGCCACCAGGTTGTACCCGTGGTTGGGGTGTTGCTCTACTATCCTAGCACCCCTCACGGCGAAGAGGGCTACCTTCTCATAGTTCTCCCTCAATCTGTAAGGGCTGGCCTTCTCGAACCCCTCCTTCAGCGCCTCGTATACAAACTCTTCGGGATCGCCCCTGACCACGTGGTCGAAGTTGTTTTCCACCTCTCTGGGCAGGGCTGCAATGGTGCCGCCCTCCCTGCCTATGCCGAACCTTGCTGCGGGGCCTACGAGGATCTTAGTCGGTCTTGTTATTAGTCGGAACCACTCCTCCAGCTCGGCGAGCTCCAAGGGTCTGCCGGAAAGGTATCTTCCGGGGACGGTTACGCCAGCTATCACTATGAGTATGTCGTACTCCTGCGCATTGCCGACGAAGCCGGCAACATCCCTCCTGACCTCATCCACCGTTACGTACCTGATGGTGGCCGACTTGTCCACGCTCCACACAGCGCCAGCGATATATCGGGGGTAGACATCCATGTATGGCGGTACCCCCAGCCCCGCGGGTTCGTCGGTATAGCCGTCGAGGATGAGCACCTTCATTCGTCGCCCACCATCACGTGTTGCAGCTCTGCGTTAAGCTGGGATGATCTAGATTCATGTTTGCAGCCATTAACGTTACTCCCCTCGGGAGCCGGGGGGCTTCTGGCTCAGGGGCAGGGTTCCGGGGAGGCGTAGAGCCCAGAGCGGGGGTCTAGGCTTTAGGTCCACATTTCTGCCCCCAGCGCCTCCAGCCTCTCCACGTAGGGTTTCTTGAAGCCCA
>JALURJ010000047.1 GCA_027016915.1 Desulfurococcales archaeon
CTGTCAAGGCTTGTGGGCAGGGAGTTCAGGGTGAGCCTCGTGCCCCATGCCGTCTCGAGCGTGAGGGGTGTACTAGCCTCTGCCCACGCATGGATCGACGGTGAGGCTAGCTTTGCTGATGTTTGGAGAAGCTTTGTATCCCTTTATAGGGGCGAGCGGTTCGTGAGACTGATCCATTCAACAACCCCTCCCGGCATCCCGGACCCCAAATATGTTGCCGGGAGCAACTATGTCGACGTCGGCCTAGCCGTAGACCAAGCACTGGGCAGAGCCACGGGATTCGCAGCCATAGATAACCTGGTGAGGGGTGCTGCTGGACAGGCTGTTCAGGCGTTCAACATTGCAGCCGGGTTCCCTGAGGATACGGGTCTGGGCATTCCACCGCTTCACCCGGTGTGAGCCATGATGGTGGTTAAGGTTGGGGGAAAAGTGTTGGAGGAGAACCTGGAAGGGGTGCTGGACAGCGTTGCTAGGCATCATAGGAGAGGTATGTTGCTGATCCACGGCGGAGGCAGCGTCGTGTCGAGATATTCGGAGAGGATGGGGGTGAAGCCAAGATTTGTAGTCTCGCCCAGCGGGGTTAGGAGCAGGTACACCGGCCCCGAAGAACTAGAGGTCTTCACCATGGTTATGGCCGGGAAGCTGAACAAGGAGATCGTGGCTGGGCTTCAGAGGAGGGGGGTCAACGCTGTAGGGCTCACAGGTGCAGACGGGAAAGCCTTCGTGGCTGAAAGGAAAAGTAGGATCCTGGTAATAGACGAGAGGGGGAGGAAAAGGGTCATACCCGGCGGCTATACCGGCAAGATACGCTGGGTCAACGAGGGACTCCTAAGAAGCCTGGTGGACCAAGGCTACACCCCGGTCCTGGCACCCCTAGCACTGGGCATGAGAGGCGAACTCCTCAACGTGGACGCCGACCAGCTAGCGTACAATGTGGCCACAAGCCTTGGAGCCGAGGTCCTCCTACTCCTATCCGACGTTCCCGGAGTAATGGTTAATGGCAAGATCCTGGGCAGGCTGAGCCTCCACGAGGCAGAGAGCCTGGCACTGAAGCTGGGTCCTGGGATGAATAGGAAGCTCCTAATGGCGGCTAGGGCTGTCCGCAGCGGCGTCGGCAGGTGCATCATTGGAAGCGGGCTCTCTCCGGACCCCCTAGGTGAGGCGCTTAACGGGAGTGGAACGGTGGTGGAGCCGTGAGGGAGTCAAGGCTAGACGAGAAGGACTACAAGCTCCTCCAGCTACTCAGGCAGAACGCCAGGACGCCCTACTCCCTGCTGGCTAGGGAGCTCAAGCTCAGCGAGACGGCCGTCAGGAAGAGGATAGCCAGACTGGTTAGGCTCGGCGTGATCAAAAGGTTCACCATAGAGTACGAGGTGGCGGGCAAGGAGATCAGGGCTGCCGTGCTGGTCAAAACCCTACCTCAAACCAAGGTTCCACAGGTCTCGACAAGCCTCCTATCTATACCTGGAGTGGAGACCGTCTACGAGGTAACCGGGGAGCACGACATACTCGCATTAGTGTCAGCCACCAGTATCGAGGAGCTCAACAGCTGTGTCGACGGCATAAGGTCTACGGAGGGCGTGGCGTCCACCAACACCATGATAATAATGCGTACATGGATACCAGGCCCCTCAGTGGGAAGAAACAGGGCTAGACCCAACCAAAGCTCCTAAGGCTGCTCAATCCTTCCCTGAATACCTCGTTAAACCTGCGTACCTGCAACCCCTAGCTAGTAGACTGCTAGTTTGAGCTACAGCCCATATTCCGACCGTTCACCTAAACCGTGCCTTCATTTTTCAAATTGTGTCAAATTGTATCAGGCACGGTT
>JALURJ010000048.1 GCA_027016915.1 Desulfurococcales archaeon
GGAAAGAGGCGTGCCGGGCGACATGGTTTTATGGAGGCCTAGGGGCTGGCTGACAGGCAGTGTTGTTGAGGCGCTGATCCACGGCGGACTTGAGCCCGTAAGGGTCTATGTTGACGGAGATCTTGTAGCTGTCGAGGGCAGGCTGACCAGAATAGATTCGGAGGAGGTGGAGGAGCACGAGGCGCTGCTCAGGGAGCGGCTACGCCAGATTCTCGGGGAGGAGGGATACCGGTTTTAAAGCCACCCAGCCCAGTATATTTGTAGAGGGGTTACGCTTGTTCTGGAGGAAGAAGAGCCGCAGAGTGGTGCTCACATCGGCGCTTACGTCCACCAAAACTACCCTTAACCGTCTCTCCGAGATTATTAGGAGAGTTGACGCTAGGAGGCAGTATTTGGAGGAGAAAGTGGTGGAGCACCTTTCAGCTGGCAGGAAGGACCTGGCTGAACGCTACGCCGCGGAGGCCGCACAGATGAGGCGCCTTCTCAGGGAGCTCAGATACATGGAGGCAGCCATAGAGCGGGTTGCCCTCAGAATAGAGACCGTGCTCAACGGGGGCGAGGTTCTCTCCGTGGTCAGCTCAGCTATCGGCGTGGTGGAGGAGCTTAAGAACAGCAGTGTAGCCGCCATACCGGAGGTAGCATTGGAGCTCAACAGCGTTGAGGAGTCGTTGAGGGAGGCCATAGGCGAGACGGAGTACCCCGGTATGCAGCCTTCCTACCATGTTGCGCTCGACGACGAGGCGAGAAGGGTGCTGGAGGAGGCCAAGCTGGTGGCTGACGACAGGGCAACCGGCGGGAAAAGGCCTAAGAAGCGCGGCTAGCCGCTCTCAGGGTTTGGCCGCATCCCTCCCGGCCGACGGCAAGCTAGATAAGCGTCGGGGTCGAGTGTTAGAAGAGGGTAGTAGGGGTGAGCGCGGAGGAGTATAGGAGGGTAATCATGGAGCTTATAGAGGAGCACAACGACCCCTGGGTGAAGGCCGCGTTCTACGGAGACCCCAAAGTGGCCAAGATCGTTGAGGAGCTGTATAAGAGGTGGGAGAAGGCAGGGTTTAAGGGGGTGGCCCTAGACTACGCCACCCTAGAGGAGCTCAAGCTCCTTGCATCCAAGGCGCAGAGATACGGGCGTATGGGTAGCAGCGACGCTATGAGGAGTGCCCTGGGGAGAAAGTAGCTACCGCCTCTTGATGGGCCTTATAATCTCCTTCGGCGCTGCTTCGAACGGTTCTAGGTACCGCCTCAGAACCTTGGGTATAACCACTGTGCCGTCGGGCTCCTGGTGGTTCTCCAGGATCGCGGTTATGGTTCTCGTGCTAGCTATGGCTGTGGCGTTCAGCGTGTAGACGTAGTCTTTCACCATGCCCCTCCTCCTCACATACCTTATTCTGAGCCTGTAGCTCTGCCAGTCAGTGCAGTTGCTTGCACTTACCATCTCCCTGTACCTGCCCTGGGCTGGCATCCAGACCTCGAGGTCGTACTTCTTGGCTGCCGGGGCGCCCAGCTCACCCGCACATATGTTCACAACCCTGTAGGGCAGCTCGAGGCCCCTGAACAGCTCCTCAGCATTAGCTATTAGCTTCTCCAGCAGGTCCCAGCTCTCCTCGGGCCTGGCGTAGATGAACTGCTCTACCTTGTGGAACTGGTGGACCCTGAATATGCCTTTAAGATCCCTGTTCCCGGCGCCAGCCTCCTTCCTGAAGCAGGGGCTTATCCCGGCCAGCATTATGGGGAGTTCCTCCTCAGGTATCTCCTCACCCATGTAGAGAGCGGCCAGAGGGTGCTCGGCTGTAGCAATAAGGTAGAGGTCCTCCCCCTCTACCTTATAG
>JALURJ010000049.1 GCA_027016915.1 Desulfurococcales archaeon
AGGAAAGATCTCCCGGATGGGAGGAATTCGTTTCGGAGGTGCTGCTCTTGGAGGGTAAAAAGGTTACAATAAGCGTGATAAAGGCCGACATAGGCTCCCTGGCCGGCCACCACATTGTCCACCCCGATCTCCTCGCAACTGCCAGTAGGGTGCTCGCGGAGGCGAAGAGGAAGGGCCTCATCATAGACTTCTACGTCACCGGCGTTGGCGACGACCTCCAGCTAATAATGACCCACACGAAGGGTGAGGATAGCCCAGATATCCACGGGTTGGCGTGGGATGCCTTTAAGAAGGCTGCCCAGGTGGCGAAGGACCTGGGCCTTTACGCTGCTGGGCAGGACCTGCTGAGCGACGCCTTCAGCGGCAACATTAAGGGGATGGGGCCAGGCGTGGCCGAGATGGAGATAGAGGAGCGTAAGGCCGAGCCCATAATAACGTTTCACGCGGACAAGACGGAGCCCGGAGCCTTCAACCTTCCCTTCTTCAGGGTGTTTGCCGATCCGTTCAACACGGCTGGGCTGGTGATAGACCCGAGGATGCATGAGGGGTTCAGGTTCCAGATAATGGACGTCCACGAGGGCAAGGTGGTAGAGCTTTCCTCGCCCGAAGAGATGTACGATATCCTGGCCCTGATCGGGACTACTGGAAGATACGTGGTTAAAAGGGTCTATAGGAAGACTGACAACCTTATAGCGGCAGTAGTTAGCAGCGAGAGGTTGAACCTTATAGCCGGGAAATACGTGGGTAAGGACGACCCCGTAGCTATAGTTCGCACCCAGCACGGCCTCCCGGCGGTCGGCGAGGTCCTAGAGGCTTTCAGCCTTCCCCATCTAGTGGCTGGCTGGATGAGGGGCTCCCACGTAGGCCCACTAATGCCGGTTGCCCAGAGAGACGCTAAGTGTACAAGGTTTGACGGGCCTCCCAGGATAGTGGCGCTGGGCTGGCAGATAAAGAATGGCAAGCTTATAGGTCCCGCCGACCTGTTCGACGACCCCGCCTTCGACGAGACTAGAAGGCTTGCCCAGAGGGTTGCGGAGTACATTAGGAGACACGGCCCCTTCATGCCCCATCGCTTGGGGCCGGAGGAAATGGAGTACACCACTTTGCCCCAGGTGCTGGAGAAGCTTAAGGGCCGCTTCAAGAAGGTCGAGACAGCGCTCAAAAAATAGGAATAAATTAGGAATACATAACCCCCTTAGCCATTTTTACAGGTTCCCCAATCTTGGCCTCCGGGTGAATAGTGTTGGACAGGCTTAGCCCACCCATACTGGTGGTGAACTTCAAGGCCTACCATCCCTACTCCTTCGGGAGACACGCCTACGAGCTCGCAAGGTCCGCGGAGAGGGTTGCCAGGGAAACGGGTGTAAGTGTAGCTATAGCGCCGCCCTTCACCGAGATAGCTAGACTAGCCGAGGCCGTGGAGATCCCGGTCTTCTCGCAGCATGCCGATCCCGTGGAGCCGGGGGCCCGTACGGGCTATGTTCCCTTGGAGGCGTTAAGGGAGGCGGGAGCCGTTGGAACCATTGTTAACCACAGTGAACACAGGCTTAAGGCGTCCGACATAGCCTGGCTTGTGGGGAGGGCGAGGAGGCTCAGCCTCCTCACCCTCGTGTGCGCAGACACGCCTGTAGTTGCAGCAGCGGTGGCCCTCATGGATCCCGACATGGTGGCCGTGGAGCCCCCTGAACTCATAGGTACGGGTATACCAGTATCTAAGGCAAAACCCCAGGTGGTTACAAGCACCGTTGATCTCGTCAGAAAACACAACCCCCAAGTCACAATACTCACCGGCGCAGGCATATCCAGCGGCGAGGACGTGGCCGCGGCCATAAAGCTTGGCACCCAGGGCGTCCTGGTCGCCTCAGCCATAGTGAAGGCCGCCGACCCCTACGCTAAGATGCTGGACATGGCTACGCAAGCCCTAAAAGCATGGGAAAAGTACGGGTAACCGCAACACCAGGTTAATTTATCCCGCCTATTCAGCCAAAATATGGGCCCGTAGCTCAGCCAGGACAGAGCGCCGGCCTCCGGAGCCGGTGGTCCCGGGTTCAAATCCCGGCGGGCCCGCCACAAACAATATTCCCTCAATGTTTTTGAAGAGCAGTGCGGCTTCAGGGCTGCTATTAACCTTAAGTTCATAAAGAATCAAGACCGGCGAAGATGCGAATTATATCCAATAGTTTCGGCGAAGTCTCTGAGATATATAAGTTGCCCGTGGGGGCGGGGATGTGGATGGGCGGTACGAGGATGGTGGTGACTATAGAGTTGACCCGCCTTGCTGAGAGGTTTGCTTCGGAGAAGCGTTATCTTAGGGTGAAAGATGTGTCTAGGAGTCTCGGCGTGTCTATGAGGACTGCGGGTAAGATACTGGCTGCCATGGAGAAGCTGGGGCTTGCCAGGAGGTGGAGCAATGGGGTCTACTGGCTGAACGTTGATCGGAGGGTGAGGGCTCTTCAGGGGACCTGAGGTTGTGGCAACATTAATGCCCCTCTTCTGCCCTTAAGGTCACAGGGGGTGCCGTTGGAGCTTGGCGAGGGGCTGGTGGCGGCCGGGTTTGCTCTGGTCTTCATAGGCATAGTGCTCGTATTTCTCGGTATGCTGGCCTTCATGTTTAAAGGTGGGGGTAGGGCCGAGGGTGGCGCAGTGGTTCTCATAGGGCCTATTCCGATAGTTTTCGCCACTAGTCAGTCGGCTGCGAAAATAGTGCTTATCCTGGCCATAGTATTGACAGCGCTGGCGTTGGTACTATTCCTGTTGCCGAGAATCATGGGTGTTGGGTAGAATGTTGTGTACATAGCGCGGGCGGGGTTGGGGCTGGTAAAAACCCTTCTTACCTGGGCCTTCTGCCCTCTATGAACTCCTCAAACCATCTCCTGGCCTCGACGTAGTTAGGCGCCTGGATTGGCGGATGCTTGAAGAAGAACGCTGAGATGCTGGGCACGGGTCCTCTGACCCCTCTGTCTAAGGCTATTTTGGTGCCCCTGATGGCATCGATCATGCTTCCGGCAAACATGCTTTTGTCGTCGACGGTGAGTTTGGCCTCTATGGTTACCGGGAAGTCGGCGAAGCTCCTACCCTTGATGTAGATGTAGGCTATCTTGGTGTTGCCCAGGAAGGGCACGTAGTCGCTGGGGCCTATTCTCACCCTGCCCTCCTTCTCGAGCTTCTCGCCGTAGGGGAGCACGCTGGTCACGGCCCTGGTCTTGCTTATCCTTTTGCTGGATAGCCTCTCCTCGACGGTCATGTTGAGGAAGTCGGTGTTGCCGCCCACGTTGAGCTGGTAGGTCTCCTCAACGAGAACACCCCTCTGATGCAGCAGGGCCACCAGCGTCCTGTGGAGTATCGTGGCCCCTATCTGCCCCTTAATGTCGTCGCCCACCAGCGGGAGGCCGGCCTCCTCGTACGCCCTCGGCCAGTGACCTGTGGGGTCGCTAGCTATGAAGACTGGGATTCCGTTTATGAAGGCGGCGCCAGCCCTCCTGGTGGCCTCGGCATAGAACCTGGTTGCCTCCTCGCTGCCCACCGGTAGGAAGTTTATCATTATGTCGGCGCCAGCCTCCTTTATTATGTCGGCGACCTCGTCCACGCTAGGCTCATTGCTTCCGCCGAGGGGCCTGAAGACGTCCTTCATGTGGGGAGCGACGCCGTCGAGTATTGGTCCTCTGTGGACCGTTACGCCGAGTTTGGGGACTTCGGCGAACTTGGGCGTTATGTTGGGCGGCGCGAATATGGCTTCGGCCAGGTCTTTGCCCACCTTATTCTCCGAGACGTCGAAGGCCACGACCCACTCTATATCATCGACCCTGTAGCCGCCGAGCTTCGGGTGCATCAGTCCGGGTATGGACTGGTCGTCGTCTGCGTCTCTGTAGTAGTAGACTCCCTGCACGAGGGCGGAGGCGCAGTTCCCAACCCCTATGATTCCGACTCTTATCTTGCCCACGTTTCCCACCTCCAGAAACGATGTATTTGCCTCTAAATATATTTTTTATATTAAATATTTGTAGCCACAAATATATTTTACTATGAAATGCTGACATAAACCCAGGATATATTTTTATAACGCGAGTATTACCGCTATAACGTGAGGCAGGCTTGGTGTAGGAGGTTGACATCCAAGGCCGAGAAACGGCTGCTCAGGAAGCTCACTGTGGAGAACTTGTGGATGTACATAATAGCCGCACTTAAGGATGCGCCAAGCCACGCCTATGGCGTAAGGGTAACCCTCCGCGAGAAGTTCGGCATAAACGTACCCTCCGTCACCGTCTACACCGTTTTGTACCGCATGGTACGCGAAGGACTTCTAGCCGTGGAGGAGGTTGGAAGCACCAAGGTCTACGAACCCACAGAGAAGGGGCTAAAGGCCCTCGAAGGGGCTAAGAAGCTTCTAAGAAACATCGTGAAAGAGCTAGACAAATGGGAGAACAATAAGAATGAGGCCTGAGAAGCCCGCCAGCCCAGAACCAGAAACAACTCGACGCCGCGAGGAACCCCGGCAAAAATTCGGGAAGGAGTGGTGGACCGGCCGGGATTTGAACCCGGGACCTCCCGGGTGCAAACCGGGTGCTCTTCCAGGCTGAGCTACCGGCCCACCGCCAATACAAGACTCAAAAGATGGAGGGACTAAAACCTTTCCCTCAAGGCCAGGACCCTCTCAAACTTTTTAAACCGACACCCTCCTTCAAAATAAACCCGGAAGCCCCAGATGGGCGGGCCCGTCGTCTAGCCTGGTTAGGACGCCGCCCTCACACGGCGGAGGTCCGGGGTTCAAATCCCCGCGGGCCCACCAGCCCTTCTCGGGGCCCGGTTAGTATATTAGGCTGGGTCTCATGAAGTTTAGTTGTTATTAGTATTTTAGTGTGCTTTCAATAATAGGTTTTAGCTAACTTTTATTTACCTCATAATTGCAATGGTTTACCGAGGGGTGGTGTCCCTATGGTGGGTTTAGCTGGAGACACTATTTGGAATTTTGCTCTCAGCAGGGTTAAGTTCGGCGTGGATTCGGTAAGCGAAATAGGGTATGATGCTGTGAGCCTGGGAGGTTCCAAAGTCCTGCTGATCACAGATAAGCAGATAGCTAAGGTGGGGCTAGCAGAGAAGGTTAGAAATCACCTAGAGGAGCAGGGGCTAGAAGTAGAGGTGTGGGACGAGGCAGAACCCGAACCTTCCCTTGAATCCATGGAGGCAGGAGTAGATTTTGCTTCAAGAGTGAAGCCGGACCTATTCGTGGGGGTTGGTGGAGGAAGCGTGATTGATACCATGAAAGTTGTTAATCTCATTACTACATATGGTGGCAAAATCTTAGATTATGTGGCTCCTCCCACCGGTAAAGGAAAGCCCGTTCCAGGAGCTTTAAAACCGCAGATCGCTGTTCCAACAACGGCAGGTACGGGTTCTGAAACCTCGCCGACCGCCGTCATAAGCCTCCCTAAGGAGGAGTTAAAGGTAGGGATCTCGCATTTCCATCTGAGGCCACATCTAGCCATTCTCGACCCATTAATGACTGTCACCTGCCCCCCGAAGATCACAGCAAGCAGCGGGATGGATGCCCTCTCACATGCTATAGGAGCCTACACCACACGTAGGTTTTATCAAAAACCCAAGCCTGAAACTCCGGCAAAACGCCCCACGTATGGCGGTGGCACACCACTCACAGATCTTTTCGCCGCAGAGGCCATAAGGCTCGTAGGCCGTTATCTAAGAAGAGCCGTTTATCACCCCTATGATATCGAAGCTCGAAGCAACATGCTTCTTGCTGCATACTATGCTGGTGTGGCCTTCACTAACGCTGGCCTACTCATAGACCATGCGCTAGCCTACCCGGTGGGAGGAGAGTTCCACACACCTCACGGCCTTACCATAGCTTTATTGCTTCCCGCAACTATGGAGTTCAGCCTACCTAGCAGTTATGAGAGGTTTGCAGATATAGCCACCTTCCTTGGAGAGAACGTTGAGGGACTCTCTGTAGTCGAAGCAGCCTATAAGAGTGTAGAGGCTGTAAAGAGGCTTTCCAAAGACATAGGTATACCGTACGGCTTAGAGGCCATAGGAGTCAAGGAGGAAGATATACCTAGGCTAGCTGAAAAGACCTTAAAAATCCAGCGCCTCTTAGCTGGCAGCCCACGGCCTGCAACCAAGAAAGA
>JALURJ010000050.1 GCA_027016915.1 Desulfurococcales archaeon
TACGGCGCCGCCAGCGACGAGTATAGAAGCGCCGTGGTGGAGGCTTCGGAGCTCATCGGCAAGCTCCTCGACACGCTTGAGGAGGAAGGCCTCCTCCAGGAGACCCTGGTAGTGGTGGTGAGCGACCATGGGCACCTGGACAGCGGCGGGCACGGGGGGCCGGAGGACGAGGTCACAAGGGTTGTGCTAGGCCTTATAGGCCCACATGTCCTGAAGGGTGTGAAGGTTAGCCGTAGGGTTATGTATACGAGCGTCGCTCCCACGGTGGCCATGGCTTTGGGGCTGCCGGCGAGGATGGCGGCTTACGGGCCTCCATTGGTGTGGGCGTTCACCAGCGACGCGCTGAGCGTCGAAGCCCCCTACGCGCTGGCAGTTGCCAAGAACCTGTACTACCACTTGGAGGCTCTTTCGCAGGAGGTCGGGGTGGGCGTTAAGGTTCTCAGCGATGCAGAGGGCATGCTGTATAAGGCGGAGAACCTGCTGCTGTCTGGAGACATCAAGGGCTCGCTCGACGAGACTGTGAAAGCCTTCGACGAGTTGCTGCAGGTTTATGAAGGTATAAGGGCTGCAACTTCGCATGGCGAGTTCAAGTGGTCTGCAATGGTCGCCGGAATCCTGGCCCTCATGGTGAGCGTGGTTGCGGGCTCGTCGAAGGCTGCAGGCCGCCGGGCGTCAGTTGTGGCCATCCTTAGCGGTCTAGCCGGAATAGCTGTGTTCTGGCTGTTCTTCGTGGGAGTTGAGGGTTTCCTGCCAACCATGTCGTCTGTGAACGAGCTGGGAGACTATGTGGGGGCTGTTATGAGGTCCGCTGTAGTGGCGCTGGTTGTGGTGGGCCTGGTGGCCGGAGCGGTGGTGAGGGTGAGGAGACTTGCCACTGGCGCCCGTCTACCCTACGTGGTGATAGTGGCACATGTGACGCTGGTTGCCGTGGCCTCGCTCCACATCTACGTTACGCTGGCCTCCTACGGCGCTTATGTTAGGTTCCCCTTCCCCGACTGGAGCCTCGCATACCTGTACTACACCTCGTTGATCAGCGACGTCTTCCTACTCCTGCTGGGCTGGCTTCTGGCACTGGCCGCCGCGGTCGTGTGGATTGTGGCTGGAAGGCTAGAGAAGTCGGGGTTGTTCGGGCTCGAAAAGAGGGGGGAGGGGCTAGAGTAGGTCTTTCAGCACCTTTGCAAGCTCCTCGGCAACCTCGTCGGGTGTTCCCGTTATCTTCTTTTTCATCCTCTCAGGCGGCTTAACCTCCTGAAGCTCCACGACGTCGGTGGCTGAGCCCTTGAAGCCTACTTCCTCCGGCGACAGGCCTAGGTCTGCAATGCTCCACACCTTGGGCTGGAACTCGCGGTCGGCCCAGCGCTTCCTCCTGAAGTCGGGGAACCTGGGCGTGTTGCAGCCGAGCTCCACTGCTGCTACGAAGGGCATCCTGACCTCCAGCACCTCGTAGCCTCCCTTGATGGTCCTCTTAACCCTTGCCACGCCCTCCTCCGCCACCTCGATGTTGGAAACGTAGGTGACGTGGGGTACTCCAAGCCACTCAGCTATGCCTGGGGGCACCTGCCCCGTGCTGCCGTCGCTGCTCTCCTCCCCGCATAGGATGAGGCTGTAGTCGCCTATCTTCTGGATGGCCCTTGCCAGGGTCAGGGTTGTGGGGAGGGTGTCGGAGCCTATGAGGGCCTTGTCGCTGATTAGGACAGCGTCGTCGGCGCCCATAGCCACTGCCAGCTTCAGGTATTTGTCCCAGAAGGGCGGGCCCATGGAGACTACTATGACCCTGCCGCCGTGCTTGTCCTTGAGCTGGAGGGCCAGCT
>JALURJ010000051.1 GCA_027016915.1 Desulfurococcales archaeon
GCCCTTGCGATCATGGTTATGGCCATGTTGTCGACATGTGTTACGGCTCCTTCAGCTGGTGATTGTAGCGTAAAACTGTACTTGCCTACCTCTATGTCGCCGGGCTTTACTTCCGGGTTCCCGCCCTGCGCCTCAACTATCTCCTTGAACTTCTCGTAGGCCTTGCCGCTCTCGAAGATGCTTCGGGCGGCTTCGAAACCCTTCCCCTGCGGAACCCTGCCTGAGAGTTCAAGCAGTATTCCGGCCAAGCCGAAAGCCTTCTCCACCAGGCTTAGAGAGCCCTTCCTCTCCATGAGGGTCTGGAGTGCCTCCCGCGCCTCGAGCGCTGGGCCGGCAGTCCGGCCTATGGGCTGGCCGCCGAAAGTCATGACTACCTTTAGGGTTAGGCCCAGCCTAGTGGCCTGGGTTATGAAGAGGGCTGCAATATGCTCCGCCTCGCTCATGGTTTCTATCTTAGCACCCGTTCCTACCGGTATGTCGATGACCAGTTTGGAGACGTTCATGGCCAGCTTCTTGGAGAGTATGCTGGCAACCATCTGGTGGTGGGGATCTATGCCCAGCTTCCTCTCAACCCTCACGAAGATGTCGTCGGCTGGCGCGAGGTTGAGCTTGCCTCCCCAGGCAATGAGTCCCCTGGTCTTCCTGGCAATCTCCTTCAGCTCCTCCGGCTCGAACTCCACGTTGGCCAGCACCTCCATGGTGTCGGCTGTGCCTGAAGGGCTGGTAATGGCCCTGCTACTTGTCTTAGGTATGAGGAGGCCTGCAGCCGCCACTATGGGTACAGCCAGGAGGGCAACCTTGCTGTTGCCCGGCACACCCCCTATGCTGTGCTCATCGTACACCGTCTCTTCGAACGCCACGCGCTCGCCTGTCTCAACCATGGCCTTTATGAGGGCGCTGAGCTCGGCCTCGCTGAGGCCATGGACTAGCTGAGACACTATGAATGCCGTGATTCCGGCATCATCGTAGATCCCCTCAACGATCTCGGACACTATCTCCATGATCTCGGTGTCGCTCAGCCTCTCGCCCACGAGGCGTTTGCGCAGGTAGGGGAGGCTGGAGGGTAGTGCCAGCGGTTTTATCTGGAGGTACTCGCCCTCCGAAAGCCCTAGGCTTCGTAGAACCTTTACAGGTACAAGGACTTCGCCCGGGCCTACGAGGGTCCTGGATAGCCCCACGACTGCTGGGACGGGTTTGCCCGAGTCCACCAGGAACACTCTGCTCCCGCTCGTCAGGCCGGACCTCTTGGCGTCTTCTTCGTTGATCACAACGATGTTGTCCTCAAGGTCGACGTCTATCGGCTTCACCCTGTACTTCAGCACGGTTACACACCACCCTACGGGTGCACTTTAACCGGGAGTTTTAAAGGTAGGACACAGACGTGATAAATAGCTTTCGCAAGTTATATACCTATGGTTGGGCTTACGGTGGAGCTAGTCATGGCGTCTACCCGCGTACCTTTCTGCCACTCTTATTATAAGCTCGGCCAGGCTGGGCGCGTCGGTCGATATGAGATATGTGACGGGTTCGAGCCCGGGTCCGCCCTTATACGCCACGGCGTTGGCCTCGCTCCTAACTGCTAGAAGTGCTAGGTCCTCCTCATCAACGGCCCCCTTAGCCTCTACGTACTGTATGCCCAGCTCTTCGAGGATTTCCAGAACCCTATCGTCGAGCCGTATGTTGGCTATGGCTCTCAGGTTGGGCGCCTCCCTGTGTATACGCAGAATTATGGATGCCAGGTGCCTGCTAACCCCATAGGCAGGTGGTGCGACGTTGGTTATGGTTTTTCCAACCCTAACAACCCTGCCGGGAAAAGCGGCTACGTCGGCCAGGCTCCTCGCACCCGGCCGGCACTCAGCTATGTTCATCATCACCTCGGGAACCAGCTGGGCCACATTGGGCGACGCCCTAAGCATCTCGAGGGCCTTGTTGAGGTCGTTTAGAACCGGGTCGCCCACGCCGAGGGCTTTGAACTCCACACATATCTTACAGCCCTTAGGCACGTGTTCTAGGCTCTCATGAACCTCGCATATCAGACCCTCGATCAACCACTTGTTAAACACCGAGATCAGAAGCCTAACGTAGCTCTCACGATCGCCTCCTGCCAGGTGGTTCACGAGTGCCTCGACCACAGCTTCAATTTCCCTGCTCGCGAAGCCCCTGGACACGAGTTCGCGGTATATGCTGCGCGGATCTTGGGAGAGGTACCTGTTGACTGCTGCCTGGGACACGCCTAGCAGCCTGGCTATCTTATGCTGGCTAGCCCCTCTGGAGGACAACTTGTGGGCTACCAACACCCTCAGCCTGGGCATCACAAACCCGGAAAACACCTCGTAGGGCGTCTTCATGCCGGATACACCGGGGATTCCTCCACGAGTCCTTTATGGGTAGCGATAATTTTTACCTTTTATCTCCTAATTATAATAATATTAATTCAAAGTGGTTTACAAAGCACCAGGATTCCTGGCCAACACGCAGAAACCCGGTCTATGTTGAGATGTTGAGAGCCACAACCTAGAATAACGCTCTAGCACCAGGGATGTAAGGCAGAGATGGGAGAAGCGTTATCCCGAGGAGTGGCGGGCCCGCGGGGATTTGAACCCCGGACCACCGGCTTAGAAGGCCGGCGCCCTATCCTGGCTAGGCGACGGGCCCGCCAGTATTCTTGTGGATCTCGGCATGCTTTTAACTTCTTCGCGGAATCACGGGTCTAGTCGGAGCGGCTGCCCGCCCAGCCTAGCGATGGTGTATCCTGCCAGGTCGAATATCTTGGCGGCCTGCGTTAGTATCACTATGTCGCTGCTCGACACTATGCCTGCTGCCCGGATTATGCTGGTATCATTACGATCCGAGGTAGCTGCGGTTCCTCCCAAACCCTTCTCTTTTAGGAGCCTCCGCGTGGATGCGGCGAGCTCCCCGCTTCGACTTACCTGCCGGTCGTAGAACACCGTTACGTGGCTGGGCTCCAGCAGCGCTGCTGACACCACCACCTCCTCCAGTGCCCGCTGGAAAACCTCGTCGTAGCGGACTTTGCCATGCACGCCGCTAAGGTCCCGGACAACGCCGTCGTCGCACAGGTACACCTCCTCGCCCAGCATCCAGGCCCGCACCGTTAACACCACGTTGTAGCCGTCGATCACCAGGGTTTCGCTCCTCACCTGTGCAGGAGACACTATTTTCGACCTTACGGCGTCAGCCTCCACGTCTGGGTGAAGGCAGCGGTAGAGAAGCATGCGTTCCTCCCGGCTCAACATGTATCTTGCCGAGACGAGGTCTAGGGAGGATGAGCGGGAGTAGCCGCGGTTCAAAAGGTACTTGTAGTCCTGGACGGCGTTTTTCAGCCGCTCTCCAAGAATTCCTCCACGAGCTTCCATGCCTCCTCTACCACCTGGCCAGGCTTGGCAGGGGCTGATCCAGTGGCGTGGCTGGGCTTGCCTCCGCCCTTCCCGCCGAAGCGGCGGGCCAAGAGCCTCACAATGCCAGATGCGTCAAAGCCGTTTCTAACAGCCTCCTCACCGGCAGCCGCCTCTATAAGGGCCCTACCACTATCCGCCGTGTAGACCATCACCACCGCCAGTCTAGGCTCCTCGGCTACGGCTCTCTTGAGAAGCTCCTGGATCTGCTTCCGTTCCCTAAGCATAGGGACACCAACGTACACCTTTATCCCGCGGAACTCTCTGGCCTCAGCCAGCATCTTCCTCTTCTCAAGCTCGGCGATGATCCCGGCGTATTCGAACACAGCGCGTCTCAGAGCTCCGAGCTCCTGAACCAGCTTTTCAACCCTCCTATCAAAGTCCTCCTTGCTTGCCCCGATCCTGGACGCCGCCAACTCAACACGTTTCTCCAGGCTCAGCATCTCCTCGGCCACCCTCGTGCCTGCAACGTATTCCAGCCTTACAACCCCGTCCTGTATCTTGTCCACGTTCACGATCTTTATCGCACCCACCTCACCGGTGTTCCCCAGATGGGTGCCGAAACAGGCCTGCACATCCCAGCCCTCAACCTCGAGGATCCTTATAACGGGGTCCGGCGGAACCCCTCCCTGATAGAGGCGGAACCCGTACTTTTCTTCAGCCCTATTCCTCTCCATAAACACGGCCCTCACAGGCCGTCTCTCGAGGACCACCTGGTTGGCAAGCCGCTCTATCTCCTCCACCTGCTTCCTGGTGAGCGGCCTATGATGCGTTATGTCTAGCCTGGCTTTCTCCACGGTTTTCTCGGCACCTGCCTGCCAGACATGCTCGCCCAGCACCCTCCTAGCAGCGCCCAGGATTATGTGGGTGGCAGTATGGTGCCTCATCAACGTGTAGCGGCGTTCCCAGTCGATCTCGCACCAAACCTCGGAGCCCTCCCTAGGCGCAGGGGAGCCCTCGGAGAGCATGTGCACAATCACGTCACCCACCTTGACGGTGTCCACAACCCTGGCCCTCGCGCCGCCATCCAGCTCTACCACACCTGTGTCGGCGTCCTGCCCACCGCCCCTAGGGTAGAAGACCGTCTGGTCTAGTACTAGCGCTCTGCCACGCACGCCTAGGACCTTGGCCCTGAACCTCCTCATGTATGGGTCCTCGTGGAAAAGCCTCCTGGTGGGCGGAAACCCCGACGCCCACTCGGCGAGATCCTCAGGCACGCCGGGAGCCTCTCTAGGCTTAGCCACCCCGCCGGAGTGCCTCGACGCCACTATGGAGTAAAAGTTGTGGGGGATCTCGACGGGGACGCCATGCCTCGCAGCCTCCTCCGCCACAAGATCCGGAGGGATTCCGTGGGAATCGTAGAGCACAACCAGGTCCTCCACGCTTAGGCTACGCTTCCTCCCCAGAAGCTTCGACACTGTTATCCTGCCGCGCTCCAGAGTCTCCCTGTACCTCTGCTCCTCGTAGGAGACTGCGTCTAGTATATAGTCCCTGTGCTCCACCAGTTGGGGGAAGTCCCTGCCCCAGAACCTGAGCTGCAGCTCCACCAGCTCCTTCAACGAAGCGTCGCTGCCCAAACGCCTGAGAAGGCGGAGTGCCCTTCTCAATACGAGGCGTGCCAAGTATCCTTCGCCCGAGTTGGAGGGAACTATGCCGTCGCCAAGCATGAGTGATAGCGTCCTAGTGTGGTCCAGCACGGCGTATACCATTGCAGCCCTTTCGAGCTCCTCCTTAATGCTTCGGGGGGACTCGCCCAGCTCCGAGGCCAGAGTCGTGTAGAGGGAGTCGAGGGTTTGCGGGACATCGGGGTCTATGTGGCCAGCATGTATTAGGCCCGTCTTGAGGAGTTCCGCCCTCGGCCTGGGGACTCCGAGCTTGTCGAAGAACTCCCCAACCATATCTCCGAATATTGCGTCGAAAGCTGTGTAAGCGGAGGTGTTGGTGAACCAGGCTATCCTCTCCACACCGTAGCCCGTGTCCACTATTTTCAGCGGTATCTCCTCGTACTTTCCGTCCACCACCTTGTACTGCATGAACACTAGGGTCGCCAGTTCGAGTCCTCCCACGGTTACCTCGAAGGAGGGGCCAGCGTTTCCTCCCCCTTCCCACCACGACTCCTTGAAGACGAGCTCGTCGCTCGGTATTCCGAGCTCCTCTGTGAAGAACCTGTAAGCCAGCTCCACGGTCTTCTCCTTCCAGTACACCTTCCTGTCGGGGTAGTTGAAGGCGTGGTGTGCAGCCATCTCGAAGCTCGTTAGGTGCCTGCCAAAAGTTATTCCAACATTGTCTATGTCTTCGAGCCGTATGCACGGCTGCGAGATTACAAGTGGGTTGGCTGGCGGGGGCACTACGCCCGACGTGACGAAGGGCTGAAACACAACTATGCTGGCGATGGTTAGGTAGAGGTCGTCCCTCCATCTCGCCACAACAGGCCTGGGTTTGACCGGTTCATGTCCGTTCCTGGCGAAGAAATCTATAAAGACCTTCCTAGCCCCCGCCACATCGAGGGGGCCAATCCTGCGCGGCATCTCGTGGAACCTATAGTGGACGCAGGGAGCGTCCTCACATGTCTCCCTGGACGGATCCTTAGTCCAGAAGAACTCTCCGCAGACCCTGCACTGTTTCCTAACAAAGCCGCTGTCCCTGAAGAAGCGGAGCCTATACTCGTTGGGAGAGGCTTTCCCCAAGCGTTGTCA
>JALURJ010000052.1 GCA_027016915.1 Desulfurococcales archaeon
CGTCACACTCGCTATCCCAGCCTCGAGGTAGACGCCAGCGTAGATGTCCCTCTTGAAGGGTATCTCCAGAGCAAACGTTATACCGGTGAGGGGGGCTCTGAAGACTGCTGAGAGGCCTGCTGCCGCACCCGCCAACATCGCAGTCTTAGCCTCTGTGCCGAGGAGGTTGTGTAGTTTATAGCCTATGCCACCGCCCAGCACCAGGCTAGGCCCCTCGAGGCCTGCGCTGCCGCCCGACGCTATGGTCAGTACGGATGCTACTGGCTTAAATATAGTGTCACGTAGAGCCATGCGCCCGTCCTTTAAGTGGAGGCTCTCGAGCATGTAGTGGGTGCCGCTGCCGGGTTTCCCTGTAGTGGTCAGCTCCACTGCCACGAGGAACGCTAGAACGAAACCTATGAGCAGGGAGATGTAGAGGCCTAGAGGGGTGCCGAAGGCCTCCACCATGGAAAGCCTTCTAAAAAGGCCGAGGAGGTTGCTGAAGAGTACGAGCATTGCGACGATGGCGACGCCGACTATAACGCCGAGCAGTACCTGCTTGAATAGGTAGATGACGCTGGGCTTCGCCTGCAACGGCAGCCCCTCCAGGGCCCGAAGGAGTCCGGCACAGTTATCCGCGACTCTCCTAATAAATGGATTCGATCACCCATCACCGGTACCCGTTAACCTTGCAACCTGGGCCTCTAGCAGGCCTAGCCATCCCGCGAGGCGCGGTTGAAGCCTGTAGCCTAGCTTTATGCCAGCGTAGGCCACCAGCGCTCCCGCCACGACGTCGAGTAGGTAGTGGTTGCCAGTATAGATTACTGAGACACCCATAGCTATGGGCCATGCTACCGCCAGCCATTTGCGGTGCGGCTTTATACGTATAAGTGATACAGCGAAGACCACGGCAATGCCGACATGCATGCTTGGCATTGCGGCGTAGGGGTTAGGGTCTATTACGCCTGATATACCTATGGCCGAGAATACTCGGCTGAAATAGTTTGGAACCCTGGAAACACCGGCAATGGGGCCCAGCCAAGGAGGCGCTACTGGCCACAATATGTATATTGTCAGCCCTATCAGGCTCGTTGCTGTGAAGGCGGCTACGTACCATAAATACTCGTTCAGCCTCTCCCTGAAGTACAGGTAGGCTGCGTAAATGATGGAGTAGAGGGGATGGATGGCGTAAATGAAGGAGAACAGTATGTCGAGCACGAGGACCCTATAATGGTATAGTATCAGGAAGAGGGGTGCCCCGAAAAGGGCCTCCTCGAACCGTAGGGGGGTGGTAGCATCTATCCTGCTGGAGACCAGGACAGGCACTATGGAGCGGAACGACTCGTAGAACAAGTATATGAAGATGAAGGGGGCCCAGTATACGGCAAACCGCAACGCTTTCGGCAGAACCCCCTCTTTTCGCATGCCGAGACCAGCCGGTTTAAGATCATTATTGACATCCATATAATATACTACGCTTCGACAGGCATAACCCAGCTTCGAAGCCTCCTAGAACCAACAAGCACGATGCACTCATCAGGGCTGCAGAGCAGCTCTCCCAAAACCCTTATCCTCCCATACTCGTAGAGGATCGGTGCGAACACACCTTCGTAGGAAAGCACAGTTCCCACACGTAGCGGGGGCCTCGATCCCTCCAGGACTTGGTAATTGTACACCCTGACCTGGGCTGGGTAGAGGAGGGCCTCGCAGGAGCCTTGCTCCACCTCCGCCTCTACCAAGATCTTGCCCTCGGGAAGGTAGACTTGTTTGCCATACCTCTCCGCCCGTGATTCGTCTATGGGGATAAGCGAGAAAGTGTGGCCCTCCACCACACCACGCCTCCAAGACCTGTAAAGCTTAGCCGCCTCCTCTACCCTTACACCGTGTAGCTCGGCTTGCAGACTAACCCATCTTTTCAGCTCCTCGACCGGCAATGCCCCTGGGAGACCCGTGCTTCTCAGCGCCTCGACAACTTCCACAGCTTCGCGGCACCCGTGAACCGTCACGTCTATATCAGAATGCGGCCCATGTATGCCTACGAGGATCGAGCCAGTAACGCCGAACCTGTCCAGTGGAACTCCACTTATATCGGCAAATGCTGCTGCTACAGCTATCAGGCGCTCCTCCAAGGCGTCTCCGGGGGACGAAATTATTTCGCGCATCCTTTCCCGCGGATCGTAGATCCTCCTGACCTTAAAGGCGGGGAGGAAAGGGATCTCAACGCCAAAGACAGGGTCCCATACAAGGTTCTGGGCTCCCGAGAGCAATTCTCTCACACTGTACTGCCTGACGACGCGTTCAAAACACGTTTCGCCCCGGCACCACGGGCTCTTGAGCCCGGCGCTCAGCGGGCGGTACTTGAGATAGGCGAAAAACCCTCCGGGCGGATGAGTGTAGCCTAGAACAGTATAAATTCTTCCCTCAGCGTCCTCCACATAGTAGTGGTCAACCACTGTAGCCAATCACCGTCACCCCGCCGCCGGGATGGTCTGGCACCAGGACGTAGCCTAGGCTTGACACATATTCGACGTAGCCTGTAGCCCGTATAAGAGCACCCTCAGGCAGCTCCATATACCTAATCCTGTATGTTAGGAGGTGCTTCACATCTCCAATGTAGGGCGGGTTTCCAGCTACCGGATATATCCTGTATAGGGCTGGTGTGAGGAGCCCTGCAGAGGAATCCACTATTCTGGCAAGGATCTCTGCTTTACATATCTTGACGGCCCTCCTGCACCCATATCTAGGCGTTTTGCGGGACACAAGCCTTATGCTATAGGGCTTCCCCTCAAACACCCCTACAAGTAGCCGCTGTGCAGCCCGCTTGCTGTACTCTTCGAGAGCTATGGAGGTATCCTCCAGATTTTTCCTATACTCCTCGACGAGGGGTTTGCCTGATAGCGGTTTTAGAACCCTCCTCCCTCTCAGACTCCTAAGCGTTGCGTAGACCTGCAGAGACTCCTCATACCCATAGACGACGAGATCTATGTCACGACCCCTGCCTATGAGGCCCGACCCTGTGATCCCCACCTCAACGCCGCTCTCCT
The DNA here is from genome assembly GCA_027016915.1 of Desulfurococcales archaeon. GTDB lineage: Archaea > Thermoproteota > Thermoprotei_A > Sulfolobales > WAQK01 > WAQK01. The sequence continues at coordinate 3,024 of JALURJ010000052.1, forward strand.
CTTCCAGTATGCGTCTAAGCCTCTTAGCGTCAGGGTCCGTTTCGGGGCTCTCGCTGAACGGGCTATAAACGCTCGCTATATCGCTGAGGGGGATCTGGGGGGTTTCCATGTCGACACAGGGGTCGTAGAGTAGGAGCCAAGGGTATATCTCGCGTACAATGTCGTAGCCGCAGCTAAGCCCGCTACACTTCACGTCGCCCACGAGGCGTGGAAAGGCCCTAATTCTCCCTCCAGACTGGAACTCCACTCCCTTGACGGCCCAGACCGAACCGTCCCACATCCTGAACATGTAGCCCTCCATTAGCCTGGCCACCGAGACCCACCCGGCTTGACTCTTAGCGGCACCAAATGGCTACCGTCACAGCTGCGGGCTCTCAGGAACCTCGGGTTCCTGAAGCCCTCCCTGCAAACAGCGTACTCCATGCCCAGCCTCGAAGCCTCGCTGACCACCGGTTCCAGGAGCCTTATCCTCAGGGGCTCCTCCAGGTACCAGTAGCCGTGCATCCACCTACCCCTAACCCTGTAGAGGTTTCTCCAAGCCTCTTTAAGCTCGGGGAAGGCTGAGGCCATCCTTGAAAGGTTGTCAGGCCTGGCCTTATAGGTGGAGGTGACGATGAATCTGGCACCAGCCGAGAATACCTCCCTCACGAGAAGCCTCAGCTCGCCGGGGTCATCGTTGACCCCGGGAACTATGGGGTCTATCCTAACGCCAACCGGCACACCCTCAGAGGCCAGCTTCTCCACCGCATCCAGCCTCTCCCTAGGACTCGGCGCGCCCGGCTCCATTTTTGCCGCAACCTCCCGGTCCAGTGTTGTTATAGTTATTGTTACCGCGGCATTGCCCTCTAGGAGGAGGTCGGTATCGCGGGTCACTAGGCTTCCCTTAGTGGTTATTAGCACCCTATAACCAGCTGGCAGTAAGAGTTTTAGGGTCTCTCTGGTAAGCCTGTGGATGGCCTCCTCGGGTGGGTAGGGGTCGCTGCTTGTGGACATATTTATGACGAACCTGTGGTCAAGCCACTTGAGGTCCCGCCTCAGCTTCTCCAGGAACCCTTTCTTAGGAACACTTCGCCTGAACCCCATGTAGGTGGTGGCGTAACAGTATAGGCAGAGATGGCTGCAACCCGTGTAAGGATGTAGCGAGTACTTAGGGGGGCACGTGCATAGAGGGCTGCCCCAGGGGTCGAATAGCCTCACAACCCTGCATCTCCTACACCGCTCCCTAAGCTCCTCGACCACGCTGCGGTGCTGCATGGCTGATCACGATACGCCTGTCGATACCCATGTCCGAAAAGATCTATGGTGCCCGGCCCCCTTAATATTGGATGCTAGAAGCCCAGGGCGGTCGTGGCCGGCCCGGTCTCATCACACTTGTTCAGTGGGCTAGGGGCAGAGATGACTTCATCCCGAGCATTTTGTGCCCGCCTTGACCGTGCGCCCATCACGGTCCCCTCCCGGGGCCTCCGGGGCCGTGAGACTCGGCGGGCCACGATATTTTTACGCCTGGAAGCTTATTTTGCTTGTTCCATATGCACAGCCGGATTAATTGTATGTGTTGTTTCCTGTACTGGTTTTCGATTCCCCTAATTGTTGTTTACAAATAACTTAATATTCAACCCTAACAATCTACAACACGGTGCCCTGATTGAGCTATGTCTCCCGCACCATGGCCGAGATAGCTACCTTCATTCTAAACGCCTCGAGGAGGCTTAACCCTAGCCAAGTAAATTCCATGATAGAAACGCTTCTTAAGGTCTACGAGTCTAACGGGAAGAAGCGGATACTGGTGATGGGTGCTGGGAGAAGCGGCCTCGTGGGCCGGGCCTTCGCCATGAGGCTCCTCCATCTCGGCTATAACGCTTACGTGCTCGGAGACACCATAGTTCCTAGCATCGGAGAGGGCGACGTTGTTATAGCAATCTCGGGTTCCGGTAGAACCAAACTAATAGTAACAGCTGCTGAGGCTGCGAAACAGGTTAGAGCCACGGTTGTAGCAATAACCAGCTATCCTGACAGCCCTCTAGGCAAGCTTGCCGATGTGGTGGTCGAGATACCCGGTAGAACTAAGATGGCCGAGGAGGAAGACTACTTTGCCAGGCAGATCCTTGGGATACATGAGCCCCCAGCCCCCCTCGGGACGTTGTTCGAGGATACGGCCATGGCGTTCCTCGATGGCATCACTGTGGAGCTTATGCACAGGCTCAACAAAACGGAGGAGGACTTGAGAAGGGTTCATGCTAATATTGAGCTCTGAGATCCCTAAGTGTTCTGTTTATCTTTCAGGGAATTTCTATATTCGTTGCTTATTTGGGAACACTAAACCCTATTTGTATGGTTAAAATATTTTTATTTATGCTATCCATTATTTAAGTAAAATATCCCGGCAATAGATTTAATTCCCAGAAAAAGTATATAGATGGTGGAGGGCTGGAGAGTGGCAGACTTATCCAGATTTCTCTCGAGAAGGGCAGAATACACCAGGGCCTCCATTGTCAGGGAGATCCTAAAACTTGCCGAGGGCCGCGAGATCATAAGTCTGGCGGGAGGCCTACCAGACCCCGCCAGCTTCCCGAAGCAAGAGCTAAGCGAGATAGCCAGAGGGGTTATAGAGCAGCATGGCGACCTAGCCCTCCAGTACTCCCCCACCAGGGGCATAAGACCCTTCAGAGAGGAGCTAAGCAGGTTTATGACCCGGCACGGCATCCCGGCCAAGCCGGATGAGATCCTGGTCACTACTGGGAGCCAGCAGGCTATAGACGTTATTTCTAAAACCCTCATAAACCCGGGCGACACCATAGCCCTAGGCCTTCCAACCTACCTAGCAGCCATCAACACCTTCAGGGTGTATGAGGCAAGGTTCCTCGGAATCCCTGTGGACGAGGAGGGGCTGAACACGGAGATCCTGGAAGAGAAGCTGAGGGAGTGTAGGAGTAGGGGGGTTCACGTCAAGCTGGTATACACGATACCTACGGCTCAGAATCCTAGCGGAGTTTCGATGAGCATGGAGAGGAGGAAGCACCTGCTGGAACTGGCCGAGGAGCATGACCTCCTAGTTGTTGAGGACGACC
>JALURJ010000053.1 GCA_027016915.1 Desulfurococcales archaeon
TCTCTCCTACATTAGAAGACTTGTACAAGAGGTTAAGGCTATTAGACCAGACTTCTCCGTCCTCACAGGCATGAATGACCATCTGCTACCAGTGCTTATGGCTGGGGGCGACGGTGGCATAGTGGCGTTGGCCAATGTGGCTCCCCAGATCCACCTGGAGGTATATGAGGCTTGGCATGCGAGAGACCTGGAAAGAGCAGTGTCGGCTTACAAGAGACTGCTCATCCTGTCCAGGATTTATGATGTAGCCTCATCCTTCCCGACTGCCGTCAAGATGGCTCTGAAACTCCTAGGTGCGCCCATAGGCCCCTACGCCCGACCCCCACTGACACCTGAGCCTCCCGAGGTTGAGGAGAAGATTAGGCAGATACTGGAGGAGGCCAATGTTTCTCCGTTCAAGTAGGCTCCTCCAGCTTTCTCAACCCCCAATTTTTGAGCAATAGTTAACCTTGCTTGCCGGGGTGCGTGTTCTGAGGAACAGAACTGGGGTGATGCTAGAAGGTTGCTTGTTGGTAGTGGGCGATTATACCGGCTCTGGCTCCGAGATAGGAGCCGACTATCCTGGCCCTTTGTGCTAGGGCTTGTCTTCTCCCCACGAGTTCAAGGTAGCCTGACCTGGAGGCCCTGAGTCTGGCTCTCAGGCTGAGCACGTGGCTCCTGATCCTGGAGTATATTTCTTTGAGGTGTGCTACGACGAGGGTCCCAGTTTCGGGATCTTGGAGCGCCGCGAGGGCTTCGTCTATTGGAGGGCCGACCTCGTAGGGGTCTGCCACGAGCAGTGCCTGGATTGTACACTGGTTGTGCTTTGCTAGTCTAGCTATACCATCTATTTCGCCAGGCCTGTGGTCGTAGTCCATGACTAGTATGATGGGGCTTCGGGGCCTAAGCTTCCTCACCGTTCCCAGCAGGAGGTTGAGGTCGGCTTCTCCGCTCACGCCTCCCCGGCACAGTGCTGCCCTGAGCCGTCCCGGCAGGCTTCGGGGGTCTATCCTCCAGTATACCCCTGCCTTCCCGCCTCTCAGTATTGCCAGGGTTACCATGTCCTCAAGCTTGGCGGCAGTATATGCTACTAGGCTGGCAGCATAGGTGGCTACCCAGACCTTTTCGCCAAACCCCATGGATGTCGAAAGATCTACTGCAACTAGGGCATTAACGCTGCGTTCCGCCTCATACTCCTTGACGATGAGTCTCGGCTCCCCGCTTGGAAGCACCATTCTTGCCGATAGCCTCCAGTCCACATGCTTTATATCGTCCCCGTACTCGTAGTCGCGGAAATCCATGTACTCTATCCCCAGACCCTTAACGCTGGCCCTGGCTGGCCCGTATAGAAGGGTGCTGGCGTGAGCTCTAGCAGTCCTGGCGGCAAGCTCTGCAAGCCTGCATATACGCTCCCTACCAGTTATCATCTGGTAGCCACCGACCATCTGTTTTGAGCTATGGTGAATTAACGATTTAAACAATACTTGTTTTAGAAATTGCCATAGTGGGCGGGGGAGACAGGGACGTGGCAAGATTCTACAGCCTGTCGGAACTCAAGGGTGCAGCCATAGTGGACTCGGAGGGACTCATCTACGGTGTTCTCGACGATCTCAGGTTTCTCCCCGACGACGTACTGCTTGTTGCGGTTATCGAGGTTTCGGCACGCGACCTCGTCGTGGACAGGGACCGTCTCTGCGAGATGCTTAGGAGCAGGGGCGTCGATGTGGGGAGGGATGAGACCCTAGAGTACCTTGTGGCCAGGGCCAGGGAGGAGGGGCTGGATATACCGGTATGTGAGGCGGTTAGACCCATGAAGCTTGTAAAGGGATTTGTTAGTGTTAGGGAGGTCCTCTGGGTAGACAAGGCGTCGCTCAGGAAGGGCGAGGAGACGAGGGAGGTTAAGGTGGTGCTTCTGAAAACTCCCCGCGAGGCCAGGTTTAGGGGATTAAAGCCTCAGAAAGCCTTAAGCATACCTAAGCCCGAGGAGTTGAGGAACAAGCTGGTGTTAAGCCTGAGCGAGGGTATACTGGGATACGCGGGAGACATAGTGGTCGGGCCCGGAGAGCCGGGGATCAGGGCCTACAAGGGTATGGGGGTTGAGGGCTACATAAACTGGCTAGCCTTCCTCTCCCGGCTTAAGAAGGCCGGACACAGGAGCCTCTACGAGAAGCTGGCAGACTACCGCGACCCGCTTAGAAGCACTAGGCTTGACGTCAGCATGTTGGGGGAAATTAAGAGACTTCTCCGAGAGCTGGAGGCTCCCCGGGAGATACTGGAACTCCTTGAGCAACATGTGGATAGGAGGCCTGTTATGGGCTCTTACACAGACATCCCGTGGAGCAGGGTGCGGAAAATAAGAGACGTCGTGATAGTGGAGTAGGAGGGGTGAGGCTTTGGAGCTAGACGATGTAAGGAGCACAGCCAAGGAGATGCTCGACAAGCTGGGCAGGGTTGTCATCGGGTTCAGGGAGGAGCAGAGATTTCTCCTAGCAGCCATGCTGGCCAACGGCCACGTCCTGATGGAGGGGGTCCCCGGGATAGCTAAGACAACACTGGTAAGGGCTATGGCCAGGCTTCTAGGATTAAGCGAGGACCGCGTGGTCGAGATAAATGGGGTCCAGTACAGGGGGTTCAGCAGGATCCAGTTTACCCCCGACCTCCTGCCCAGCGACATAACGGGGAGCATGATCTACAACCCTGCCACCCGGGATTTCGAGCCCAGGCTTGGCCCCATCTTCGCCTACATGGTTCTGGCCGACGAGATCAACAGGGCCGTCCCAAGGACCCAGTCAGCCCTCCTCCAAGCGATGCAGGAGCGCCAGGTCACCATAGGCGGTGTAACGTACCAGCTAGAGTATAGGGGTGAGGGTAAATTCTTCCTGGTCTTTGCCACACAGAACCCGGTGGAGCAGGAGGGTACCTACCCATTACCAGAGGCGCAGCTGGACAGGTTCCTGATGAGGATAATAATGGGGTACCCTGAGAGCATGGAGGACGAGAAGAATGTCTATAGGCTCCACATGGGCCGCTTAACAGAGCCTCTGGAGGATCTGGAACCCCTGGTGGAGCCTGGTTGGCTCGTGGAGGCTCAGGAAGCCGTGGTTAAGCTGGTCGAAGTTCCTGAAGATGTGATTGACTATGTTACCAGGCTTCTGAGAGCCACAAGGCCTAGCATCTTCGAACCCGTGTCCAGGTACTTCGATCTTGGTGCGAGTCCACGTGCAGGAATAGCCCTTATAAGGGCTGCACAGGCATTCGCCGTTATAAGGGGTTCGTCCAGCGTGGAGGAGAGCGATGTCAATGAGGTGCTTTTCCCCGTGCTGAACCACAGATTGATGCCCAACATAGATAGGGTGGTGGAGTACGAGGAGAAGGACAGATATGCGGCTAGGGTGAGAGTTATACGTGAAGGCCTGGAGTTTGTAAGGAAGAACCTCGTGTAGGGTGGAGGTGGAAATGTATAATGGTGTTGTACAACCATTTTTAGGAGGCTCTTCCTAACGGTGGGCGCCGTGATAGAGTTTGAGCGGGTCTACAAGGCGTACGGCGACATCCTCGCCCTGAGGGGTGCGAGCTTCAGGATCCCCAGGGGTGCACTCGCAGGGCTCTTAGGGCCTAACGGGTCGGGCAAAACTACCAGCCTCAAGCTTATGGTGGGGTTGATCAAGCCCAACGCTGGCCTGGTCTCTGTGAATGGCTACGATCCGTGGGTCCATGAAGATAGGGTCAGGGAGCTTGTGGGCTTCCTTCCCGAGAGGCCCATCTATCCTCCATATCTTAAAGTTGGCTCTCTCCTCAGACACCTGGCTAGGCTTAGGGGGCTCCCCTGGAGTGATGTTGTCAGGATAGCGCGGCTTGTGGGGGTAGAGAAGTATCTTGACACTAACATTGGAGGCCTGTCCAGAGGCTATCTCCAGAGGTTCGGCCTAGCCCAGGCCCTGCTGGGCGAGCCTGAGATACTGCTCCTCGACGAGCCTACTGCCAATCTGGACCCTCATGCTAGGATGGAAATACTGGAGCTGATAGCGGCTTTGAAACGGGATCTGAACGCCACTGTTCTCATTTCTAGCCACATACTCCCTGAGCTGCAGCAGGTGATAGACTACGTGGTTCTAATATCCGGCGGTAGGGTTGTCGATTACGGGCCCCTGGGCGAGCTTTCATCCAAATACAGGGTCACCACAGTCTACGTGGCGAGAAGCCCGAAGCCCCGCAGTGTGGCACGGTTACTGATAGAGCATGAACATGTGTCGGGCGTGATGCTGGGGGATGACTGGGTAGAGATCCACGCTGACTCAGGCTTCGGCGACGAGTTGAAACGCATCTTATCCGAACTCCAGGCCGACGGCCTGGTTTCCGGGTTCGAGCTTAAGACGGGGTATCTGGGTGAGCTTTATGAGCGTGCTATCCGGGCTGCGGAGTATTAGGGGTATAAACTGGCGCAGGGTGCTGATCCAGGCCGATTTCATTTCAGGCCAGATCATCGGCCGTTGGCTCACGGTGACAGTGACCCTGATAGTGGTGCTTCATGTGGTGCTGCTACTAATGCTAGGCCCTTCCCAGGCGACCGCAGCTGACCTTACACCCCTCCTCTTTGCCACCTCCGTCATCTATGCGCTGATCTCTGGGCAGGTTGTCTCCCAGATGGCCGACGAGATCGGCGAGGGGCATGCAATGCTTTACCTCATCCATCCGCTGAGAAGGGTCGAATACCTCTACGCGTGGCTCGTCGCTGGCCCCTTTCTCATCCTACTGGGCTACCTGTTCAGCCTAACGGTCCCCCTACTGGTGGTTGACCCCTTCTTGCTGGGCTACAAGCCCATGTACCGGTTAATTCTAGTGATGACTGGGCAGCTACTGTACCATATTTCGCTTGCCACGCTGTTCTCGGTGATCTCGGGGAGGAGGGGTAGGGCTACATCGATGTACCTAGGGTTCCTCATCTTCTTACCGCTAATAATAATGCTAGCACTGATGGTGGTGACAGCAGTGCTGGACATCTATCCTGAGATGTCAAGCATCGCCACGATTTTTGCCCTCATATATCCCTCGGTGAAATATTTTGAAAGCCCACTTTACTCCACATTCATCCTTCTGCTCCTCTACGAGTACGGTGCCGCCCTCATCATATTCCTATTGGCCCTCCGCACATTCACCCATAGAAAGGAGCTGTGAGGTGGCTGGAATGCTGCTCAGGATACTGGGGTTAATGCTCATACTTTCGGCCGTGGTATCGATACTTGTGCTAGCTGTGCCGGAACTAGTTGGGCTAAGCTACACTCTCGAGAGGTTCTCCAAGCCGGATCTCTCCGTAGGCTACGACGACAATTATATCTACCTAGTCTATAATATGGGGTCATTCTCCATGGCAGGGCGGGGAACAATCTATCGCTACGTTGCAGAAGCCACGCTCCACCGGAACCCCTACACAGCGAAGCCCAGGCTAGAGTTGCCTAGCGACCCGGAAATATACATATATCTTGTTCCTCCAAACAAGCTCTCCGTGCCTGTCCCAGGAGGAGGCATTCTCTCTAAAACCCAGACGAGGCTCCTCCTCAGCGAGCTGAGCCAGAAGAGCACTGCCATGGGACGCGGCGCCATAATCCTTCCCCCAACCATTACCTACACCGATATCATCCTTGTCGTGGTGAGGGTGCCTCAGGACAACCTCAAGGTCGAGATAGGGCCTGTCGGCGCTAGCAACATTGTCTCCGGCAGGATCTATGCTGACTACCTTGACGCCTACCTCTCCGGCTCGGCAATCACTCCCAGCGGCTACAGGCTCACCTTTAGGGACCTGCTATATCCTTTCCAAGTGAACCTCTACATGGAGGTTAAGGTAACCACTAGTATCAGTGCAGGGCCCTTTGTATATCTCAGGGCGGTCTCTCTAAGCCTTTTAGGAATACTTGTCATAACGGTGGATGCCAGCAGGCACCCTGAATGGTATGAGGGAAGGTGGTCTATCTTCAGAAGGCTAGCCGAGAAACTCGGTATCGCTCGTAGCTGGCGATGAGGGCCACCACCAGGGCTGCGGTATATAGGTAGGGTGCCAGCTGCTCCCTATGTTCCACGGTAACCGTGGCTTCGACAGAGAG
>JALURJ010000054.1 GCA_027016915.1 Desulfurococcales archaeon
GGAGGTCCTCAAGGCCATAGAGGCTGCGGGGCTCACCGACTTTATGAAGGAGATCGTTAAGCCTAAACTAGCCCCCGTCTAGACCTGTTCGGCCCCGAATTCTCGTGCAAGGAATCGTTATATTTGCCCGCCGAGTCTTCTAACCCGTGCGGAGAGGTGGGTAGCCATGGATATAACCAGCAGGGGGCTAGGGTTTGTGGAGAAGATATGCAGGTTCTGCGGAGACGACGCTGAATGGATCGTGAGGAGGGAGGAGGAGACAAGCCCGGACCACGGCTATGTGCCTGACGAGAGGCCCATAGACCTCTACATCAGGAACGGGATCATAAACTTGGACAAGCCGCCCGGGCCCACGAGCCACGAGGTTGTGGCCTGGGTCAAGAGGATGTTCGGGCTCTCCAAGGCGGGCCACGGGGGGACCCTAGAGCCCCTAGCCGTATAGGTTGGGGCGGGGTCATCCCAAGGTCACCGGCGTGCTGCCCGTGGCCCTGGAGAACGCCACTAAGGTCATAGGCAACATAGTGCACTCTGGGAAGACCTATGTCTGCGTAATGCAGCTCCACGAGCCCGTCTCCGAGGAGGAGCTTAGAAGCGCCATAAAGATGTTCGAGGGCAGGGTTTACCAGAGGCCTCCCCTGAGATCGTCCGTTAAGCGTAGGGTGAGGGTGAAGACCATCCACAGAATACAGCTGGCCGAGTTCACAGGCAAATACGCACTCCTAATAGTCGACTGTGAGGCCGGCACCTACCTTAGGAAGCTCTGCCACGACCTAGGCCTAGTCCTCGGGGTGGGGGCGCACATGAGGGAGCTGAGGAGGATAAGGACGGGGCCCTTCAAGGAGGACGAGACCCTTGTAAGGCTCCACGAGGTTTCCGAGGCCCTCTACAGGTGGAAGGAGGAGGGAAGCGAGGACCTGCTCAGAAAGGTCATACTCCCGGCAGAGTATGCTGTCTGCCACATGCCGAAAATCGTCATTCGCGACACAGCGGTCGACGCCATAGCCCACGGAGCGGACCTCGCCGTCCCCGGCATAGCTAGGCTTCAGTCCACGGTGAGGAGGGGCGGCAGGGTTGCCATCCTAACACTGAAGGGCGAGCTAGTAGCGCTGGGCAAGGCACTCATGGATGCCGAGGAGATAGCGGAGGCTGAGAAGGGCCTAGCCGTTAAGACCACTAGGGTCATAATACCCCCCGGAACATATCCCAGACGCTGGAGAAGGAAGCAGCAATGACCCACTACTACTCCAGGAAATCGAGGGGGCTGGGCTCCAGGAAGCTGATATCCGACCACATTAGAGGCGTCACCGTGGAGTTCGTAACAGTGCCTGGAGTATTCTCTCCCGACAGGATCGACGAGGGCACAAAGCTCCTCATAGAGCACGCCCAGGTCGGGGAGGGATACCTCGTCCTCGACATGGGCTGCGGCTACGGGGCTATAGGCATAACCATAGCCAAAGCCGTGCCCAGCGTCACCGTCTACATGGTTGACATCAACCACACTGCCGCCAAGCTGGCCAAACTTAACGCCAGGCTCAACGGCGTGGAGGACAGGGTGAGGGTGGTCACAGGCGACCTATACGGCCCCGTAGCAGGCATGGTGTTCGACACCATACTCTCCAACCCGCCCCTCTCAGCAGGTATGGACGTCGTGGCCAGGCTGGTGGCCGAGGCGCCCCGCCACCTAAAGCCCGGAGGAACACTCCAACTAGTGGTCAGCCAGGGTGCTGAGGCCGTAGGGAAGGCCATGGAGGAGGCCTTCGGCAACGTCAGGACACTTGCCGCTAAGA
>JALURJ010000055.1 GCA_027016915.1 Desulfurococcales archaeon
GGGTGGGCACAAACGACGCGTTCAGCCTTCGAATCAGTGATGGAGGCGGCGGAGAAGGAGGCAGAAGTGGAGGAGAAGCCCATCCGCCCCCAGACCCTGATGAAGGTTCTCCGCGAAACTGCTGGTAGGGAGAGCCTGTTCGTCCTGGACGGCGGGGACACCGTCGGCTGGGGGTACATGTACCTGAGAGCCTACCGCCCAGGCCAGGTGATGTGGTCCCACGGGCCCTTCGGAGGCATAGGCTCGGGGATACCCATAGGTATTGCAGCCAAGCTGGCTAAGCCCGAGGACAGGGTCGTCGTGGTCTCGGGGGACGGGAGCTTCCTAATGGGAGCCATGGAGCTCGACACGGCCTCCAGATACGGCATACCCATCGTTGTGGTGATAGTTGACGATGCAGCTTGGGGCGACGTGTACCACAACTGGCTCCTGCTGACTGGCGAGGAGGCCTCTGCGAGGCGTGCACTACTGGCCAACCGCGACTACCGCAGGCTGGCGGAGTCCCTCGGCGCGTATGGAGAGCTGGTGGAGGAGCCCGGCGAGCTCGAGCCAGCCCTCAGACGAGCATTTAGAACGGCTGAGGCTGGAACCCCCGCGGTTGTCGACGTTAAGGTGAGCAGGGAACATGTAAGCCCGCTGAGCAGGGTGCTTCTAAGGGCCAGATAGCGGGTGGGCAAGGGTGCCGCGTACAGTCCTCGTTACCGGTGGCAGCGGGTTCATAGGCTCCTTTACCTGTAGAAGGCTTGCCGAGGCGGGCTTCAACGTGGTGATATACGACAAGGCTGCCCCATCACACCCAGCTCTCCGCGGGGTTCAGGAGCGGATAACCTATGTTAAGGGCGACCTCTTAGACTGGCACCTGCTGGTATCAGCGCTGAAGAACTCGAGAGCCGAGTACGTGGTGCACCTGGCAGCACCGCTAAGCGACGAGACGGAGGCAAACCCCTACACCGCCCTTAGAGGAGGCGTTGAGGCCACGCTAAACGTCTTCGAAGCCTCCTACATGCAGGGTGTGGGACGGATTGTGTGGGCCAGCAGCCTAGCGGTTTATGGGAGCTGCACGGAGTGCTACCCCTCCCAGCCCTTAGATGAGAGCATTACGCCGCACCCGGACACGGTGTACGGCGCCACCAAGCTCTACCTGGAGCATCTCTCGAAAATCTACCGTGAGAGGAGGAACCTCAGCATAATAGCCCTAAGGTTCGGCGTTGTAACGGGGCCACTGAGGACCAGGGGACCCACAGCCCTTGCAAGCCTAATCGTGGAGGAGGCGGCCAGGACAGGGAAGATAAGGGTGCCGGTAGACCCCACGGTGAAGATCGACTGGATATACGTCCTCGACGCTGCAGAGGCCATCCTGAAGGCCATAACAGCGGATAAGCCGAGGCTACATGCATACAACATAGTATCCACCCGGATAGAGCTAAACGACATAATCGAAGCCCTCAAAGGAACACATCCACACCTAGAGATCACCATACCGCCAAACCCCGTGAAGCCATCCCTCGCAGCGCCACCCCAAGGCTTCAGCACCACAAACGCCAAGAAAGACCTAGGCTGGACCCCTCAGTGGAACCTGAAGAACGCTGTCAGAAACCATATAGAATGGCTTTCACTACTGAGCACAACCTGAAGAACTCAAGCCTTGTTGGAAACGGTTGTGGGGTGAAGCAGCGTTTAAAGACCTTGGAAGCATAGGAGTGGAACATAATTATACCCTTAGAACCTTTCAGGCGCGTTTCCAAAAACCTTGCCGAAAATCCCTGATTCGATGT
>JALURJ010000056.1 GCA_027016915.1 Desulfurococcales archaeon
AGGGTAGCCCTCTTCGAGGCTGGGCCCGAGCCCGGCGCAGGGGAGCTCGTGGAGGAGCACCCGGTCTTCAGAGCGCTTAAGTACTACTGGGACGGCGGCCTAACCTTCACGTGGGGCACCCCCATCGTCAGCCTCCCCTACGGGAGGGTTCTGGGGGGTACGGTGACCGTGAACTCGGGCACCATGTTCAGGGTTCCAAGCGGCGTTCTCGGCGACTGGCGCCGGGCTACGGGGGCCCGCATAGACTCCAGCATGCTCGGCGAGGCGTACAGGGTTGTGGAGGATAGGCTGGGCGTAAGGCCTGTGCCTGAGGAGCTCCTGGGGGGCAACGCCCAGGTTATGAGGGAGGGTGCCGAGGCGCTGGGACTAAGCCACGGCCCTGTTCGGAGGCCCCTCGGCGCCTGTAGGGGGCTGGGGGAGTGCGCCTTCGGATGCCCCTGCGGGGGTAAGGTGGATATGAGGCTGGGCTTCCTGGCTCCGGCGGTTGAGCAGGGGTTGGAGGTGTTCACGGGCGCCGAGGTTCGGAGGGTACTTGTGGAGAACGGGAGGGTGCGCGGCGTCCTGGTGGAGTTTGCCCAGGGCCTCTTGGAGGTGCGTTCCAGGGCTGTGGTGGTGGCTGCCGGGGCCCTCAACACTCCTAGGCTGCTGGAGGCGTCGGGTGTTAGGAGCAGGCATCTGGGCAGGCACCTCCACATACACCCGGCGGCGGGGGTGAGCGGCGTGATGCCCCGCAGGGTTCAGGGCTGGGTTGGAACCATGCAGTCCTACTATGTCGACGACCTGCTGGAGGAGCACCACACCCTGCTGCTCGCCACATTCCCGCCGCCCGGCATAGGCTACAGTGCCGCCAGCCTCCCCGTAGACGAACTCCCCTCCTACCCCAGGCTCGCATCAATAGGGGTTCAGACCAGTGACGACTGCACGGGAAGCGTCTCGGGGCTCAGGCTGGCCGGGGTCGCTAGCTACGACCTGTGCCGGGAGGACCTGGAGAAGCTTAGGGCCGGCGTAGAGCTGGCGGCCGAGATACTCTTCGCTGCAGGGGCTGAGAGGGTTTACCCTCCCCTCAAGAGGGCCGAGCCTGCACGCAGCATGGGCGAGCTGAGGAGGATGCTCTCCTCCGCCAAGCCTAGGGCCTATAAGCTCAGCGCCTACCACCCCATGTCGACCGCCAGGATGGCGGGCGACCCCGACGCAGGCGTCGTGGGGCCTGGCGGGAGGGTTTTCGGCGTGGATGGCCTCTACGTTGCGGATGCATCCATGCTGTCCTCAACGACCAGGGTGAACCCCCAGTTAACGATAAATGCCCTAGCCCTACTAATAGCAGACAATGTTGCGCGGGACCTGGGTGGCCCACTATGAGGTTCTGGCTTCTCGCCCGGCTGCTGGCCTTGGCGGCGTTCCTCGGGTTCGTGGCGGCTGGGCTGGGGTTCGCGCTGTTCCCCCAGGACCTTGTAGGTGTCCCGGTGCGCCGGGAGGCGGTTTTCTGGCACGGCCTAGCCCTGGCCTTCATGGCCACAGTCTCTGTGCTGGCCCTCATGGTGTTCTTAAACCCCCGCAGGTACTGGCCCATGCTGCTCCCCCTGGCCATTGGTAAGGCTGTGTCGTCCTTTTCGAGCATCGCCTGGCTCACCATGTACCCTAAGATAGACGCGTTGAGGCTCAACGCTGTGCTCGACGGCGCCATAGCTGTGCTGGCTCTCCTACTCTACGCCTGGGCGCGGCGGGCCTCGCGGGGGGAATAGTCTTAGAGCCGTGCTGCAGTAATTACT
>JALURJ010000057.1 GCA_027016915.1 Desulfurococcales archaeon
CCTCGGAAACCCTACTCGGACGCGTTAAAACGCATACCCCGACACCGTTGCCACCAATGATTCTTAATGGTTTTAAACATTCCGCATAACGTGGGACCCGTAGAGTCTGTAGGCCTCTACAGCGCGAGCATAGAAGAGCCTGAAGAGGCGGAGGGCCTCCTCGCGGCTACCTTCAACTGAGACCTCCTCCACCCTGGGGCAGAAGCCGTCTAGCGCCACTGTGTCCTCCTCCACGTCGTAGATCAGGGGGTAGAGCCTGCACCCCAGGGGGCGATGCCCGTATATGCGGCAACCCCTGGTCTCGGGGTCCAGGAATACGCATCTCCCATCCATGTTGCGTAGCCTCAGGAATCCTCTCCTAACCTCGGCGAATTCCTCCAACCCGTAGCCCAGGCTCCTTATCCTCTCAACATCCTCAACGGTGAGCACCATCTCAGTGGCCATACAGCACTGGCCGCAGAACCTTCTCTGCCCCACCCTGCAGTCGATCCTCACCACAACCATTCCCCGCCCCCTAGAAATTAAGGGGAGGGTGGGAATCAAAAACCTGTGGAGCAGGTGACGGTGCGGGAGTTCCCCTACCCCCGGCCCAGGCCTGGCCAGATCGCAGCGGCTAGGAGGGTAGCGGATGCCGTGTCCAGGGGAGGCTCGGTTATGCTCCAGGCACCCACAGGCTTCGGGAAGACCGTCGCAGTTCTTTACGGGGCCGGGTCGGCCGGGACCGGCAGGATACTCTACGTTGTGAGGACGAGGAACGAGCTAGTCCAGCCCTTCAGGGAGGCCGTTAAGCTAGGCTTGAAGCCGGTGTTCCTCTACTCGAAGAAGGCCATGTGCCCACTTGTACGGGGGGAGAAGGGGGTCGGGGTCGAGGATTTCTGGGAGAACTGTAGGAGCCTGAGGGCCAAGAGGCTCTGCCCCTACCATGCAGCCCTCTCAAAGGCCCAGCCCGAGCAACTGGGCAGGACTGTGTGGAGGGCTGCAAACCCCTACCGAGCAGTAGAGGAGCTCGCAACTTCGGGGCTCTGCCCCTTCTACGCCCTGAAGTCCCTGATACCGCTAGCGAACGTACTGGTCCTAACATATCCCTACGTGTTCAGCGACTACATTAGGAGTGCTATCGGGCTGGGAGGGCTGGCGGAGCACGTGCTGATAGTGGATGAAGCCCACAGCCTCATGAGCGTTGCAGACATGGCTGAGCGAAGGCTCTCCGATAGGAAGCTGAAGGTTGCACTTAGAGAGCTGCTACGATACGCCCCCGAGGCCTCAGCACTCCACGACGCCGTGGCCGAACTCGTAGAGCTCCTCGGGGAATGCCCCGCGGACAGAAGGTATAGGCACATCGATAAGAGCAGGCTACTCGATATATTGGGGAGCCCCGACACCTGGTTCGACGTCTCCCAGGAAATCCGGAGCGCTAAGCTCCTAGAGGCTCCGCTGGACAGGTGGGTCAGGGTAAGGGTGCACACGCTTAGCATAGCATACTTCACAGCCCTCCTCCGCCTCGACGAGTACGAAGCGTTCATCCTTCAGACCCGGGGCGGAAAAGTCTTCGCCGCGAGACCCGTCGACCCTTCAATAGTTGTTAGAGACGTGCTCAACGAGGCGGGAGCCCTGATCCTCGCCTCTGGAACCCTCCCACCCCCCACCTATTTCACCGACGTCCTCGGCGTGGCGAGGGAACTAGTATACGTTGACGTGGAGGAGGAGTACGGCCCTGTCTTCCCGCCGGAGAACAGGGTAACCCTTGTGGCCACGTATCTAACCTCCAGGTATGCCGCGAGAAGCCCTGAGATGGCTAGAAAATATGCTGAACTCATCCTAGACACCTACACCCACGTGCCCAGCGGCATAGTTCTAGCGGTCCACCCAAGCTACGAGTTCATGGACCAGATACTCTTGTCCTCCAAAACTTGGCCTGAAGGCCAGGTGGTGGAGGAGGAGGGAACCAGGATCAGCGATGTCGAGGAGAGGGCGGAGGAGGCTGAGGGACTCCTCATCCACGCCGTAGCTGGCGGCAAGCTGACCGAGGGCGTGGAACTCCTAGACAGGAAAGGTGGAAGCCTGATAAGAGCCGTAGTCATAGTGGGTGTACCCTACCCCCAGCCGGATGATTACACGAAGAGGCTGGAGGAGAGGCTTGCCGGGAAGGTTGGCCGTGAGAAGGCAAGAGAACACATATTATACGACACGGCTACTGTGAGGGTACGCCAAGCCCTGGGCAGGGCCATACGTTCGCCCAAGGACCGGGCAGTCTACATACTGGCGGATCACCGCTACATGAACCCCCATCTACGCTCCAGGCTCAGGCTGAGATACAATAAGGTGGTGAGGACCAGGAGGAACCTGATAGAAACTCTTGAAATACTGGCCAAGGATTTCCTCTAGGAACTCAACGCCTTGAGGGAGGAAATAAAAGTATCTGTATACACTATGTATACAGGTGATCCGATGAGCGACGTCATCAGTATAAGAGTACCCAAGTGGGTTAAGCGAAAACTTAAGGAGTACGGCATTGACGTTGCCCAGCTCGTGAAGAAGGCGATAATGGAGGAGTTGGAACGTCTCGAAGCCGAAGCTCTGGAAAAAGAGCTAGACAGAGTCTCTCGGAGCCTTGCCGGGATGGTGGATCCCTATGAACTGGCAGAACTCGTGGACGAAGAGCGTAAGTTAAGGTGATCTTCTAATGTATGTAGTCGATGCTAGCGTCTATGTTCCACTAATGGTCTTGCTGGGCGGAAAGATGAGGCGTCTGATGGCCCGGAGCAAGTTCCATATATTGGATCTAACCATTTACGAGGCGTGCAATGCTTTCTGGAAAGAATACTCCAAGCTTGGAAGGATAAACCGTGAACTGGCAGTAAAGTCTTGCAGCCTTGCAGCAAAGCTGGCGAAGTACGCCGTGGTGCACAGTGTTGGCGAGCTGGACATGGAACGAGTAGCAAGGATCGCCGCCGAGACAGGTATTCCCGTCTACGATGCAGCTTATATAGAGCTTGCAAATATGCTTGGAAAACCTCTGGCGAGCCATGATAAAGATATACTGGAAAATGCTCCTAGATACAGCATAGACACCCTTGACCTAGATATGTTCTTGAAAGTGGTTGAGGAATTGAGTGGAAGTAAGGATAAAAACAAAGTATTTGGCGGGGAAGGCTAACCGGCAAGCTCCTCTATTATCTTGAGGAGTTCCTCAGTGTACTCACTGGTCTTGAGGGGCTTGACTCCCTCCATGTGCCTGGCCAGGTCCTGGGTGACCTTGTTCCTCTTGATCGCCTCGCGAACAGCGTTTCTGACGAGCTGGGCTGCCTCGCTCCACCCCATGTAGTCGAGGAGCAGGGCTCCGCTGAGTATCTCTGCTGTGGGGTTGGCCAGGTCCTTACCGGCATACTTGGGGGCCGTGCCGTGGACAGGCTCTGCTACGGCCATGTAGTCTCCGGCGTTCATCCCTGCAGCCATCCCTATGCCGCCTACGAGGGCGTTGGCCTCGTCGCTGATGTAGTCTCCGTTTACGTTGGGCGCCACTATTATGTCGTAGTCCCAAGGCCTAGTGATGATCTGTTGGAGCATGTTGTCGGCTATCCTGTCGTTTACCAGGATCTTGCCTTCAGGCATCTTGCCTCCGTACTTGGAGTAGAGTTCGTCCTCAGTCACGATGTAGTCCCTGAATTCGTTGATCGCCACCTCGTAGGCCCACTCCCTGAAGGCGCCCTCAGTGTACTTCATTATGTTGCCCTTGTGCATTATGGTGACAACTTTGCGGTTGAACTTGATGGCCCACTGGAGAGCCTTCCTCATGAGCCGCTGGGTGCCGAACCTGCTGATGGGCTTTATCCCTATCCCCGCGTCCTCCCTGAGCTCTATGCCGAACTCCTTCTTCAGGAACTCGCGGATCTTCCTGGCCTCCTCGCTCCCGGCGGGCCACTCTATGCCGGCGTAGAGGTCCTCGGTGTTCTCTCTGAATATGATGAAGTTGTCGTGCTCAGCATACTTGTGGGGTGCGGGCTGGCCGAAGTAGTAGGTTGGCCTTATGTTGGCGTAGAGCTCCAAAGCCTTTCTTATAGCTACGTTGAGGCTCCTATAGCCGGTGCCAACGGGGGTTGTTAGGGGGCCTTTTATGGCGATCAGCGTGTACTTTATACCCTCAAGCGTGTCCTGGGGGAGGAGCTCGCCGTAGATCTTCGTAGCTTTCTCACCGGCGTAGAGTTCCCACCACACAATCTTCCGCTTACCCTTGTAGGCGGCTTCCACCGCCTTGTCCAGAACCTTCCTGGCGGAGGCCATTATCTCGGGCCCTATGCCGTCGCCCTCAATGAAGGCTATTATCGGGTTGTCGGGCACCACGAGCTTCCCGTCCTTGACCGTTATCCTTTCACCCTCCTCGGGTGGCTTGACTTTCTTGAACCTGAACTCGTATCCATCCATTGCTTCCAACCTCTATCCTACCTGCACCATGCAAACCTGGAATTATATCCTTAACGATCTTGGGAAATAAACTAAAGAAAAACCTGTGGAGCCTGGGCTCCGGGGCTACCCCTTCACGTACTCCTTACCCAGAAGCTCTCTGGCCACTATGTATCTCATTATGTTCTGCGCCCCCTCAGCACCGGCGAGGTACGAGATCACGCCGAGGAGCCCGCGGAACACGTCGATCTCCTTCGTATAGGCTAGGGCTCCGAAAGTCTTCATGGCAGTCTCGTAGGTCTTGAAGGCAGCCTCGACTGCTGCTATCTTGGCCGAGGCTGAAGCCATTCCCAGGTCCCTGGGCTTGTACGCCGGGTCCTTCTCAACATAGATCTTGTCCGCCAGCCACGCCGCCTTGTACACCAGCATCCTGGCAGACTCTATGGCCACGTGGGCCTCGGCGAGGGGGAAACTTACGCCCTGGAACGACGCTATTGGGCGGTCTCCAAACATCCTCCTCTGCCTAGCCCACTCGACGGCCTGCTCCAAAGCCCATCTGGCGGAGCCTATGCTGGCGGCCGATACTAGTATTCTGGCAAGGTTGAATCCCTCCATGGCGACGTAGAAGCCGCGGCCCTCCGCGCCGATCAGGTATTTTGGATCCAGCTCCACACCGTTGAATGTTAGTGTCCCTGTGGAGATCCCGTGCCTCCCGATGGTTGGAAGAATACTGTACTCCAGCCCCCCGGGCTTCTCTCCACCCCTATTACCTATGAAGGCGAAGGCGGAGAGCCCCCTGTGCCTCTCCTCGAGGGTGCCAGTCCTGGCTATGAGGAACCATCCGCCCAGCTCCACCTGCTCCATGACCTCTCGGACACCGCTGATGAACGTCTTCTCCCCGTAGATCCTGTACTTCCCGCCGACTTTCTCGGCCCTGGTCCTGAGGCCAGCAACATCGCTTCCGCCCTGAGGCTCCGTGGACGCTATCCCGAAAAAGCCCTGGCCCTTAGCCACCATGGGCAGTATCTCCTGCTTGGCCTCCTCGGTGCCGTAGAGGTAGAGGACATAGGGCCATGCATTGTTTAGGAGAGTGTAGACGGCTGTTGCAAGCGCTGGGTCGGCGTAGCCTATCTCCTCCAGCGCTATTGCTGCAAGTGTGAAGCTACCGCTCTGGCCACCATATTCTTCGGGCACCGCTATGGCGTAGAGACCCTGCTCGCCCAGGCCTTTTATGATTTCACCAGGTATACGGTGTTCCTCGTCAGCCCTCCTCCAAACCTTGCCGAGGGTTTCGGCGAGATACTCTCTGACGGCGTCGCGGAACAGCTTCTCATCGGGGGTGAGGGAGAAGTCCATCTAGCTGCACCAATCAGGTATTGCCCATGACATGGTAATAATCGTTACCTGATGGGCGCGCATGTTTTAATTGTCTCCTGGGAGAAGAAAGGCTGGGGAAACATGTGTCCATGTATGAGTGCGAGGAGTATCCCTGCATCCATATAGTGGTCGACTATTCGGGTAAGAGGCTGGCCGCCTTCTTCGAGGATTCGGAGGG
>JALURJ010000058.1 GCA_027016915.1 Desulfurococcales archaeon
CTACGGCACCATCTACACTTCCATCATAGCGGTGGCCATAGCCCTACCCACGTCGGTCTCGCTGGCGGTATTCGTCACCGACCTTGCACCCCCCAGGGTGAGGGAGGTCTTCGTGGGCCTGGTCGACGTGATGGCCGGGCTTCCCACCATACTCTACGGCATATGGGGCGCCCTGGTCCTGGCACCCTTCCTGAAGGAGAGGCTCATGGACCCCCTCCACGCCTACCTAGGCTTCGTGCCGATATTCGCCTGCCAGCCGATAACGGGCTACACCGTGTTCACCGCAGGCCTTATCCTGGCCCTAATGGTCGTACCCTTCATGACCGCCGTGATCAGGGAGGCGTATAGCAGGATACCTGACACGTATAGGGAGGCCATCTACAGCCTCGGAGCCACGGACTACGAGGCTACCAGAACCCTGGTCTCCATGATAAGGCCAGCCATCATCGCAGCCCTCCTCCTGGGATTCGGCAGGGCTGCCGGGGAGACTATAGCTGTATCCCTCACGGTGGGCAACTCGGCCAGCGTGTCGGCGTGCGCCTTCACGCCCGGCTACACCATAGCCTCGCTTATAGCTAACCAGTTCGCCAACGCAGGGCTGTACAGGTACATGACAAGCGCCCTCTACGGGGCCGGACTCATACTCCTAGTGATAGGCCTGGTCCTCAATGCTGCAGGACTATACATGCTGGCGAGGTGGAGGAAGACGAGGCTCGGGGGGTGAGCGGGGTGAACGGTAGGAGGGTGCTGGACAAGGTGTTTAAGGCGACGGTCCTCGCGCTCTCGGTGGCCATCCTGCTACCCCTCTTCCACATAGTGGGCACCATAATCTACGAGGGTGGCAGGACCCTGATCGAGGGGGGCTTAGACTTCCTCAAGGGCCCGCCGCCCGCAGGCATAGGGCCTGCGCTGGCCGGATCCGGGGTCCTGGTGGTGCTCACAACCCTCCTAGGTGTGCCGGTTGCCTTCCTAACAGCGGTGCTGGCGGTGGAGTACCCTGAGAGCCTCGTGGGGAGGGCTGCGAAGCTCCTCACCAAGTCCTTCGTCGAGATACCCACCATCCTGGTCGGCGTCCTCATGTACACGCTCGTCGTTGTGCCCATGGGGTCCTTCTCAGCCCTCGCCGGCGCGGCGGCGCTGGCCGTGGTGATCCTGCCCTACGTCTACACCTACGTGGAGGAGGCCCTGTCCTCGATACCGAGGACCTATAGGGAGGCAGCCTTCAGCCTAGGCCTCACAAGGGCCAAGGCGCTGCTATACATCTTCATGGGTATAGCTAGGAGGGGGATAGCGACGGGGATCCTGATAGGGATCGCCAAGGCCGCCGGCGAGACTGCGCCGCTCCTCTTCACCATCGGTGGGGGGACCCAGACCTACTTCAGGGGGCTCAGCGCACCCATAGACGCTGTGCCGCTGCTCATCTACCAGTACGTCCAGATGCCGTCCGAAGCGTACCACCGCACAGCCTGGGGCGCCGCACTCGTGCTGACCCTACTATACCTCGCCGTGTTCCTAGCCGTGAGGAGGGTTGTGAAGGAGGTGAAGTACTAGCCGAGCTCCCCGCGGAGGGTGAAGGGTAGCAGTGTGTAGATCTTGGCGAAGTCCACCAGGTCCTTGACCTCCACGTACTCGTCGGGGGCGTGGGCTGTCCCGGAGACCCCGGGCCCGTACGATATGCCCTGCACACCCCTCTCAACGTAGTATCTGAGGTCTAGGCCGCCTATGCACACCGTCT
>JALURJ010000059.1 GCA_027016915.1 Desulfurococcales archaeon
ATACAATATCATTTAACACTGGACGATAATAAAACTCTTGAATTGAGATACTGTATTGATTACCTTGTTATATTACCTTTAACTTCTAATTTGGAGCCCGTCTATTACGTACAGCACTTGTCTAGTGGCTTAGTATATTTTGCTTTGCCTTTACTGGGTTTTTCCGAAAAGTATAATATATCATCAATAGATTTTGTTATAAGCTATAGTGTCGAAAATAATATATCAGATCCTCTACTAAAGCTTAGGGAAGTAAAGGTTAGCAGATTAGTGAGACCGCCGATATTACGTATTACAATGAACGTGGCTCTGCCTAGTAGCTTGGCTAGGGTAGCTATTATACCAATTATCTCAATAAACGAGTCCGTGGTTCCCGTCATTAGTAATGCTACTATGACGAGGCTGGTCCTGGAATTCGCTGAGAAGCATGTAAATCATAAGAGATACGTTACATTTACTATTAAAGGCTATAATTTAGACGTAGATTTTAACTCTGCGGGATTCGACCCATTTTATTCATTACCAATAAATCTGCCCAGAAGAGTCCCTTTAACGCCATCAATATTAGTCGACCCCGACTTGGGGATAGCCTATAGGATGCTCGATAATGGCTCGCTGGCACCGTTGGGTTATTCCATATTTTATCAGGAATGGGCCATGGACTCCCGAGAATACGTTGCTATAGCTACTTACATGCTCCTGTCCATAGCTGATTTACTAGAGCGTAATAGAGCGTTACTAGAGAATGCCGTAAATCACATTAAATCCGTTATTGAACTTAATGGCACCAATAAGGCGTGGGAAGAGGCATTTGCCGAGGCATCGAATATTATAAATAATCTAAGGCCAGCTGCTAAGGAGCATTATGTAGGTTTAGATGTCTATATCAATCCATACCTCATTATTAACGTGGGGCTCCCCGAGAAACGAGGCCTCGTAGTTAGTACCGGGGTCAGCGGTTATGTCTTTAATGAATCCTCCCTTAATCTCAGTAAAATAGTTGATTTAGCCTTTAGGGTACTTAATGGCAGTAAGGATGCGGAGGATCAATTAATTAGGGAAATCTCCAAGAGTCTAGTTAAATCAGATAATCTTAAACTAGCTGGTATACCGGGTTACAGCGAGATGAGTGCTACTGGTATAGCTTCCCATATTAATTTACCTCTGTCCGAGAGGCAATTATTTCTGTTAGTCCCCATCTCCAGCGAATTATCTGAGATCCTAGGTGACGCTTGGAATGGCCCTGCCGAGTACCTACTTATAGCAAGCGGTATAACGGCTGGTAGGGCCTGTAAGGGCGAATTAATCATTAGATATAATACTACAAGGAAACCTGACTTAGGGAATATGTTATGGCGTTCTAGGTGCTTAGATTCGATCATTAATAATGCCAGGAATTCCCTAGCCAAGGGCTTAATGTATGCCGCTACTGGCGTATGGAGCATGGATGAACTCTTGGATAACTATAGGAGGACAGTTATGGAGTCTTATAACCAGTGCAATCTTACATCTGATCTACTCGAGTGGGCGGAATACGTAATAAAGGGTTGGAAGGTAACCGAGCAGCAGGGCGAATCCAGCTTCACGACCTCAAAGCCCACCACGGAAAGCAGTACCTGGTCTACGCGGGGATCAGCTAGCTGGACTTCTAAGTCCCCGCATCTTAGGCGCTTTGTGGTAATGATATTATTGGTTAGCCTCTCCGCGCTAGTAGCTCTTTTACTCGTAGCCTATCTGCGATTGAAGAGGTAGGGGTGCATTCCAGATCATGGGTCTACGGAATTTGATAGGCTACGTGTTTAGTGATCTAGAGTTTTATGAGATAGCGCTTACAGTGGGCGTAGTAACGCTTTCGATGCTGGTAAGCTTCCTGTCATCACAGGCCATAGTAGCCGCTACACTATACGCTCTATCGCCTCCTCTGGGGGTGTCGATCTATGATAGTATTAGCTTAGAGGAGACGCTAGCTGGGATCCTGAGTAAGGCTCCCACAGTCTATTACAATTACTTTCTGGAGGAAGCTGGCTACGCGGTAGTAGTTCTATCCCTATCATCCATGCTGGCAGCCTATCCCGTAATGTCTCGGTTTAGAGATTCGCTGCCACAGATCATGGTGAGGGAGAGCCTATCCCCTAGTAGAGTCTTGGCCTGGTATGTGCTATTGGCGCTTGTCCCCCCGATGCCCGTATTCGTAGCGGGTTTAGCTCCTCTAATAGTCTCTGCTTCACAGAATTTCATAGTAGATAGCATCTACTACGCTGTGGCTATACTGGTGTGTGCGCCGCTCTCATCTGTGGTGTCAGCTGCTGCCATATACTATGTGGCTGGGCGTATAGATGTATCCATTATAGTACCGTTGGCGGTGGTGGGCTTCACCTATATAGCTAGCCTCCCCCTCAATCTACTAATAGCCTGTTATGCCATGATGGCTCTCTCATCACTATCATTTACCTCGCTAGCTGTGGCGCGGAGGTGGGCTCGACTTTGAGGGGCGGCTTCTCACTACTGTTTTATGGAGCATTAACCTTAGCGGCCCTTCTTGGGCTATCTCTAGCCTCTATTACCTACTCAAGCTTACCAGACGAAATAGAGTTCGAGTACCCCTTATACCTCGCGGGTAGGGAGGCCCTAGCTCTTCTAAAAAGCCTCGGCTCCGATAGCGCTGAGGTACACATATCGGTATACCAGCCAGTTCGCGTGGGTGACTATCATGTAAGAGTATCTGTTGTGGGCTTCGAGTGCAGGAATATAAGCATGCAAGTAGAGGCTGGAGGAAGGACACTGAAGTTTTCAGGGTCGAACGCTTCACTCGAGGTTAACGTAAATTACCCTTTCATCGTAGTCAATCTACACTTAACCCTAACTGGGCCGTGTGAGGTGTTCGACGAGGATAGCGTGGCTGTGGTGGTATCTATTGGGCGGAAGTAGCCGTGTGATTGAGGCGCGTGACCTGATAGTTAAGTATGGCCATGTGGTGGCCCTAGATGGTGTTAGCGTGCGTATACCGGGGGGTTTAACCTTAATAGTGGGCACGAACGCTAGTGGAAAGACAACCCTAATCAAGACTGCTCTGGGTATTCTTAGGCCTAGTAGCGGGTTAATCAGGACTCTAGGTCTGGATCCCCTCAGGGACCCCATTTCCCTCTATCGGAGGGTGACTTATGTGTCCGAGAGGGACGCAATTAACCCATCTATTCGGGTTAACACGCATCTCGAGTACCTGGAGCGCATTTACGGCGATAGGGTTTGGGAGGTGGCTGAGGCCCTTGGACTAGCGGAGTACAAGCATAGGAGATACAAGGAGCTCTCGCGGGGACTACAGCGTAGGCTGGCATTGGCTGAGGCCCTAGCTAGTGAAAGACCATTGGTTATAGTGGATGAGCCGCTCTCGGGGCTCGATCCTAAGGGTAGGAGGATCTTCGGCGAGCTTCTACGGGATAAGATCGGGAAGAGTAGCATCAGCATGGTTATAGTATCGCATATACCAATACCTGGCATCACACCTGATCATATAGTCATACTCGACGCAGGTAATGTCGTCTATGACGGCCCCTATGATGAGGTAGTTCTGAGCGCCTGGTATAAACTATGCTAGGAGCCTCTAACCTCCAGTTTATGCTTAGCCCTCTCCAGGCCCTCCTGCATGTGCCTCTTTACCCTCCTCTCTACTAGTAGCTTGTCTATGATCCACCCTATTGGGCCCCATGAGAGGCTGTACTCTAGCTCGAGCTCTACTAGTGTGCCATCGTCTAGGCTCTCGAATCTGCCCCTGAGTTCGTATGACTTCAGGGGGCCCTTCTCCACCCCCACTAGCACGTCCTTGAAGCCCTTGTTCCACTCGAACTCCACGGCCCTGGTTATCCATACGAGTTCGAGGGGGCCTACCTTAGCCTTGTACCTCACGGTTGACCCCACGCCTAGCCTTGTGTCCATGATCCTCTTGGCCTCCTCTATGGATGGGTGCCAGTCTGGGGCGTTCTCGCCGTCGGCTATGTACTTGAATACCTCCTCCAGGGGAGCCTTGATCCTAGCTGATACCCTGACCCTACCCACCTACCCTACACCCCTCCTCCAGGCCTCCACGTACAGCACCAGGGCTACGAGGGCTATCGCACCGTCGACTAGGGCGTTAGTTGAGAGGAACCCCTGCCAGGAGTGGATCCTGTACCAGAGCCCGCTTGCCATGGATGACACGGCCTTACCTACCGCTAGGGGTAGGAGCATGGGCCAGTAGCGCCTCGGATCCAGGGCTATCATGAGGGCTAGAGCGGATACCGTGGCCATGAAGGCTAGGGCCAGCGAGTGCCATATAGCGGAGTACCCCGTAACCCCCACGCCCCCATTGAACATCCCGGGCTTGAACGCGAATAGCAGGCCCACCACCGCGAATCCCACGAGGGAGACTGCCGCCAGGATCCTCAGGACCAGGAGGAAGCGCCCAGCAGTCAAGCCACGCCACCCAGGTCTGAATCCACAGCCTCACCCACGATGAGTGCAAGAGCGTTAATCGTGAGCTGGGGGTTGACTATCGTTGTCGATGGTAGGATCGAGGCGTCAGCTACATATAACCCCTCGACCCCATAGACCCTGCCGCCAGAGTCCACGACTCCAGCGTCAGGGTCCCCAGACATCCTAGCCGTGGACATGGGGTGGTAGGCGCTCAGCTTCAGCTCCCCGGCCCTGGCGCGCTCGAGGATCCTGCCCAGCTCCCCGGGGCTCCTAGCGTAGGCGCCACTCTTAAGCGGTGGGTACACGCGCTCGGCGCCAGCGGCGAATAGTATCTCCGCGGCTAGCCTGACTCCCTCCAGTACCTTCTCCCTATCCCTATCGCCTAGTGTGTAGGAGGCCACGCCCGCTAGTCTCAGGCCCCAGAGGCTACCCTCGCCCTCATCGCTCGTCTGGACGCCTATGGATGCCATGTACGGGTACAGGTGTAGGTCGCCCACAGGCACGCTCGCTGCGCTGTAACCCACGCCCGGTGGGGGGAAGGTTGCCAGGAGTAGCGTGTGATGGCTCTTGAGGAGGTCGTCGACGTAGTAGGACTGCATTGTACCGACCCACCCGGTGACCCTACGCTTCATGAGAGCCGTGACTCCCGCGGCCGGGTGTATGTGCAGGTGCCTGCCCAGATGCCTATTCCTCACACCGGCATCCCTTAGTAGCCTGGGAGTATTCAGGGCCCCCGCTGCCACCACTACTGCCCTGGCCCTGACCTCCACTGTGGCCCCGCCGCTCATGCGTACCCTGACGCCTAGGGCCCTCCCGTTCCCAACCAGGATCCTAGTGACCTCGGCGCCCGTGTATATACTGGCTCCCCTCCTAACGGCCTCCTCGAGGAACCCGAGCCTCATATCGATCTTACCGCCGCATGGGCAGCCGAAGGCGCACTCCCCAAGCCCCCTGCACTTGCCCAGGGGCCTCCTAACTGGCCCGTGGCCCAGGCCCAGGGACTCGGCTCCCTCCCTCATTACGAGAGCGTTGCCCCCCAGGAGCTCCTCTGGGACCTCCCTGACCCCCAGCCTCTCCTCGACGAGCCTATACGCCCTATCAAGGGCTCCCGAGTCTATCCTGGCGCCAGTGAGCCTGCGCCACTGTGTGAGGGCCCACTCTGGGATCCTGAACATTGTCCCCGAGTTAACGGTCACCGTACCCCCTAGTACACGCCCGTATGGCAGGCTTATCGCTGGAGTCCCCCAGGTGAACGTTAGGCCTGAGTCCCAGTAGTAGCGTATAGCTCTAACTACCGGGTGCTCCCTTAGGAGCTCCTCCTGCCTGGGCTCGGGGCCCGCCTCGAATACCGCTACCCTATAGCCCCTAGAGGCTAGGAGCCACGCTACCACCGCTCCCCCGGCACCGCGCCCCACAACTACTACGTCGTAC
>JALURJ010000060.1 GCA_027016915.1 Desulfurococcales archaeon
CGGAGCCTCCCATACCTGACGTGGAAGGGCTTGGTCTTATCCGACAGCACGCTTCCCCCTATTTTCAGGAGCTTTAACCTAGATCCTGAGCCTGGCAAAGCACACACCCCCAATGTCGGGTATTACCTTTAGATCGCCGCCGAGGGGCGGGGACACGCCATAGGCGGCGTACCACACGGCGTTCTCCACACGAATCACGCTGGCAAGCTTCGACGGGTCGCGCATCCGCAACGCACCGGCAAAGGCCAGTGTGGCGAGGCCTGCTAGGTGGGTCATGGCGTTGCGCAGCTCCTCGGGCTCCTCCAGGGTCTCCCTGACCTCGGAGCAGTCCAGCACCTCTACCTCGACACCCTCGGGGAGGGGGATGGGTGCCTCGCCCCTCCTGTAGGCAACGGGTCTACCCTCCTCCTGGGCCAGCCTGAGGGCGGAGACTATGTCGATGTACTCGGGGGTGAGGCCCACAGCACCATCTATTATGGAGGAGTACTCCCTCACATCCTCCCTCCCCAGCTCCACGCCCAGGAGCCTGGCCACGGCCTTCACCAGCGCTGGGATGGCTGAGCTGTACACCGAGAGGGCTGGGTGCCTCCCCCGGGGCTTCACCTCCATCCTCACACTGAACTCCTCGCCCAAGGCTTCCCCCAGCCTATCCACGGCAGCCGACACCAGGCTGGCTGCGGGGCCCCTCACCTCGGCGCTGGTTTTCCGGGCCTCCTCCACCTCCACGTATATGACTGCCGACCTGTAGGGCACCGCTATGTAGGGGTTGGTCCTGCCCCTAAGCGGCACTCCCGAGACGGGCAGGGCTGTGCGTGTCCTGAGCCTCCCTCTAACCCTCAAGACAGGCGTACCCTTACCGAAGCGTATCCCACCACGCTGTATTTATCTCCGCTGGTGTCGCCCGAGGTAGCGTATTTCAGCGTCTCTGCTTCCCGCGCCCCCACGAGCCTGGCCAGCTCGAGGAGGGTTGCAGTCGGCCCTGGCCCGCACATACTGATGTCGTGCTCCTCCACCACCCTGAAGAGGGCCTTGGCGTCCAGCCTCTCTATGGCCTCTAGGGCCAGCCTGTCCCTCTCATAAGCCTCCTTGTAGGGCACGTAATGGCTGAAGTCGGTGCTGGCTATGAACACCACGTCACGCCCCGTCTCCTCGACCGCCCTGTGGATCGCCTTGGCAAGGTCCACCGCCACCTCGTACAACTGGGTGAAGATCACTATGGGCACTATGCGGAACCCGGCGTCGAAGATGTGCTGAAGGAACGGTATCTGGACCTCCACCGAGTGCTCGTACCTGTGGGCCCGCTCGTCGGCCTCGGCATACCTGCTGTGCGAGACTATGAGGGAAGCCAGCTCCTCGTCTATCTCCACCTTCCCCAGCGGGGTGGCCCAGGTCCCGCTGGCCATGACGGAGACCAGGGATCCCACGCCAGTGTGGTTGGGACCAGCTATGATCACTGTTTCAGGCGCGCCCTCCCCTGCAAGGGAGTAGTAGGTATGGGCTGCCACGGGGCCGCTGTAGATGTAGCCAGCGTGGGGCGCCACGTAGCCCACGCTGAGCCTCCTCCTCTCGCCGCTCGCCTCGGGAAGCTTGCCGGGCCCTACGGGGTGGAGGTAGCTCCACTTTATCTGCTCAACCAGCCTGCCGGGGTCGGCCTCGTAGAACATGCCCGCTACTGCGGGGTACCTGACACTGGGCAATCCTGCTTCCCCTCTACTAGAATTGG
>JALURJ010000061.1:0-317 GCA_027016915.1 Desulfurococcales archaeon
TATAGTATACTTTATCTGGTGGGGGGTGGGCACTTTATGGGATGGCGGCGAGCGTAGCCTGTAGGCATTAGCCTCCCTCACCTTGGAGCCCAGCTCGAGCATGTAGGCTATTGCAGGGGCTACCCTGACTCTGGCTGGCTCGCCCTTGAGCCTACCTATGGCCAGTGATTCGACTGTGGATTTGAACGCGTATGGTGTCATCCTCCAGGTCAGATACACGGCTAGGGAGGCCCTGCCACTGATCCTACTCAAGGCGTTGGCTAGCCGGGTTGGGCTTAGGGATGATAGCATCAATAGTAATAGCAGTGATACGGAGG
>JALURJ010000061.1:327-1710 GCA_027016915.1 Desulfurococcales archaeon
GATGTATATCGTGAGCGCCTCCAGAGGGCTGACCCAGCCGATATACCCTATCCTCGATAGCAGGAGCGCTGTTAGAGAGTACCATAGCCCCGGAATGCTGGATAGCGTGTAGGAGGAGACGGCCCACCACAACCCGAACCCGTAGAGGCCTAATGCAAGGCTAGCGGCTAGCACGAGGAGCCCCGGTTCCCACCCGGGCTTCAGCGCTAGCAGGGCGGCGGATAGCACCAGGTATAACACCTTAGAGGCGGGATGGGCTCTCCTCAGGCCCTCCTCGCCTGTCTGGAATATCGACTTATAGACTAGGTCCACTAGAGCTCCTATCACCTGCAATTCAGGACTCCACCCCCGAGCCTGCAGGTCCTCGTGAATACTCCTGCTATCCTCTGGTCGTGGCTGGCGATCACTACACCCACGCCTCTATCCAGGAGGTACTCTAGGGCTTGGATCAGCGGTTCTATACTGTAGGAGTCGAGGCCTCCAGTGGGTTCATCGAGTAGTATGATATCGGGGCCCCTAAGCATTATAGAGGCTAGCGCAGCCCTCCTCCTCTCACCGCTACTCAGCCTGGCTAGGGGCTTATCCAGCAGCTCCTGGAGTCCCAGGGATTCGACTACCTCATCCACGGGCATCGAGGGGTGGGGTATTGACTCTAGCTCCTCCCCGAGTGTGGGGTGCGTGAAGTAGAGTATGGGATCCTCAGGGAGATAAGCTATGCTACCCGAGACTCTCACCCGACCTCTCCGAGGCTTCAATATACCAGCAAGCACCTTAAGCAGGGTGGTCTTACCCGAGCCGTTAGCTCCGGTAACCCCTACTACCTCACCACGCCTGACCTCGAGGCTCACGCCCCTCAGTATGGGCTTCGACCCGGAATAGGAGTACCATATACCCTCGGCGTCCAGTATCCTATCGCTCATGTCCCTCGGCCTGACCTTGAAGCCCCCTGGTGCCTCAGGTAGTGCCTGGTTCTTATACGCGCCATAGTATGATACTCTGCCACGCTCTAGCACCAGGAGCCGCGGGTCAAGGTGGGACCATCTACTGGGCTCGTGATCCACTATGACCACGGAGGCGCCTGAGGAGAGGAGCCGCTCGATCATACCCGTTAAGCCAGCCCTGCCATCAGCGTCTACATATACTAGGGGCTCGTCCATCACCAGTAGCTCGACGCCTCTCTCAAGAGCACACGCCCAAAGGAGTCGCTGATACTCGCCAGCGCTGAGCGTATAAGTGTTGCTCCATGCGATCCCCGATAAGCCGTAGTCCCGGAGCCTTGAGAGGTCGCAGGGCCTCCCAGACTGGGAGAGTGAGAGGCAGAACTCGGAGGCCACGGTATGAGCTATTATTCCATGCCAGGGCTCCTGGGGGATATACGCTATC
>JALURJ010000062.1 GCA_027016915.1 Desulfurococcales archaeon
CACCTGATACACACCCCCATGGAGGTAATAGACAAGATAGCCGAGAAGGGGATCATAGGAGTGTTCCTCCCCACAACGCCCTTCTGCTACCTGGGCAGGTACGCCAACGCCAGGGAGATCATCAAGAGGGGGGTGCCTGTAGCCCTGGGCACGGACCTAAGCGCCGCTAACATGAGCGAGTCCATGCAAATGATGATGACCATAGCGGCCCTCCAGATGAAGATGACGCCCTCCGAGGTCTTCTCAGCAGCAACCATAAACTCGGCCCACGCCGTGGAGAGGGCCCGGGAGATAGGCAGCATAGAGGAGGGCAAGAAGGCCGACATAGTGATACTCGACATACCCAACCACAAGTTCATACCATACCACTACGGGGTCAACCACGTGAAGATGGTGTTCAAGAACGGCCAGATAGTGGTGGACGACGGGGCACTCGTCAAGGAGGCTGTGAGGAAGCTCTACTCCTACACATACTGACCCGGTTCAAACCGTTTTTAGCCCCCCAACCCCCCACGACACATGTCCAGCGGTGCGCGAGGTTAAAATAGTGAGCATCCCTACCTGTGTTCTGGGCGGGAGGCACGACCGCGTACGTTTTGATGAGAATTCTAGAGTCTGCCCCGTGGAGGTATGACAGGTGGATACGCATCCTCACCCTAGGCAGGCTCGACCGGGCCTACGACAGGCTAGCCTCCCACATAGGGGAAGGGGACCGGGTGCTCGACCTGGGCTGCGGCACAGGCGCCCTAACCATCAGGGCTGCCAGGAGGGGTGCCAGGGTCAAGGGTGTCGATCTAAACCCCGGGATGCTCGAGGTCGCCAGGAGGAGGGTGGAGGAGGAAGGGCTGGATGACAGAGTGGAGTTGGTGGAGGCCAGCGTGGCGGGGCTGGAGGAGGAGCCTGGGAGCTATGATGCGGTGATGTGCGGACTCCTGCTCTCAGAGCTGGGCGACGAAGAGGTGGACTATGTTCTGAGGAGGGCCTGGGAGCTGCTGAGGCCGGGAGGGCTCCTACTGGTAGCCGACGAGGTGGTGCCCAAGAACCCTCTGAAGAGGCTGGTCAAAGCAGTGATCCGTGCACCCCTCCTAGCATTGACGTTCATAGCAACCCAGAGGGTCTCCAGACCCCTGAAGGACCTCCCCAAGAGGGTTAAGAGGACCGGGTTCCTGGTGGAGGATGTCAGGCTAACCTGGCTCGAGGACTTCGCCGAGATCGTTGCGAGGAAGCCGGCTGGGTGAGGGGGTTGGGCAGGGCCAGGTACCTGGCTATAAGTGTGGCCACAACCCTGCTGAGATTCCTACCGCTGCCCTGCAGGACGGGGGTTGTCAGGATAGGGAACCCGGGCAGAAACTCGCCCGTACTGCTAACCGGAAACTACATCCTGACGGTGGAGAGGGTTAAGAGGGCGCTCCGCGGCCTCGACTGCTACCTCGTGGTAGCCAACAGTAGGGGCATCAATGTTTGGTGCGCCTCGGCCGGAGGACACCTGACAACCCACAGCGTCGTGTCAGCCCTCAAAACCAGCGGCATCGAGAAGCTGGTGGACCACAGGGTCGTCATACTGCCGCAGCTGGCAGCCACGGGGGTGGAGGCCAGGAAGGTTGCGGAGAAGGCTGGGTGGAGGGTTGTCTGGGGCCCTGTCTACGCCGAGGACATACCCCGGTTCGTCAGGAACGGGTTCAGGAAAACACCCGACATGAGGGAGACCAGGTTCCCCGCCGCCCAGAGGCTCGAGATGGCCATAATGTGGGCCTTCCCCTTCTCAGCCATAGCCGCTCTCCTCTCACTACCCTTCTCCACCGGAGCGACCCTTCACCTAGCCCTGCTTATATGGATGCTCTCACTGCTCGCCTTCCTCCTCTTCCCACTATACTCCAAGTGGCTGTCAAGCCGGGGAGCCCTGCCCGGCCCTCTCAAGGTCCTTGCAGCCCTCTGGGCCCTCTCACTACCGCTGGTAGCCGCTTGCGAGTACCTGGTGGGCACGCCCACTCCAGGCTCCCTCGCCCGGTGGAGCGCAGCAGCCCTAGCCGTGCTCTCCATAATAGTGGTGGATCTGGGTGGAAGCACCCCGACCCACAGGAGCGGCCTCCACCAGCCACTACGTGTTGTTCTGGACCCCGAGAGGTGCAGGGGCTGTGGAACATGTGTAGACGTGTGTCCCAGAAACTGCTACGAGCTCGACGACAGGCTTGGAAAGGTGGCAATGCCTAGGGCGGGCCGCTGCGTCCAGTGCGGTGCCTGCATAGTTCAGTGCCCCTTCGACGCGCTCCACTTCCAAACACCATGGGGCGAACCCATACTCCCTGAAACTGTTAGGAGGTACAAGCTAAACATGCTGGGCAAACGCACGGTGAAAACCTAGCCGGAGCCGCGGCGCCTAGCTTAATTACCAGCGTAGGCCTAATCTCCTGGGGATAAGGATTGAACGTCTTCGCAGCGCTAGCCTACGGCGAAGCGCTGGCCATGATCGTGGCACTCCTACTTGTCTACATGGAGGACCTGAGAGGCGTATGGCCCCCGGGATCCAAGGGTGTATTCTACCTCGTCTGGGCCTGGTACCTATCGATGATCGGGTTCTCCATACCAATGTACCTGGAGGAGCTCGGCAAGGGGCCTGCCGAGGCCCCACTGCTAGCCCTGGGCTTCGCCCTGCTGCTGGTGGGAGGGCTGTTCGGCATATGGGGCTTCCTGACACTGGGCGCCGTAAGGTCCTCCGGGTCAAAGATAGACACGCTGGTCGTGAAGGGCCCCTACAAGTACACAAGGAACCCCCAGTACTTCGGCGACAGCCTGGTCTTCTGGGGCCTTGCAGCTGTGGCAGCCTCGCCTCTCCTAGCAGGCTTCGCCCTCCTCAACACGCTTATCTTCTACCTCCTAGCACTGCTGGAAGAGAGGGTGTTGGAGGAGAAGTTCGGCGAGGAATACGCCGAGTATAGGCGGAAAGTTCCTCGATTTCTGCCCGGAAAGACTTGAACCGCCTTGGAAACAAAACTGTTTACTGACTCTAACCACCAAATTAGATAAATCCAGGCTGTGTGAACAGTATTCTACAGTCGAACAACTGAAGAAGGGTGACTAGGGTGGCCAGCCAGGACGAACAGTTCAAAATAGACCTAGTACTACACTGCCTCACACACGTCTACCTAGAGGCAGAGCACGAAGCCCTGGAAACCCTGCCGCCAGTCATGGTTTTCAGGTCGCTGAAGCTCTTCGCCGAGAAGTTTAGGAGCTCACCCCTCTGCGGGGAGGTTCTAGGCTGGACCCCCGAAGAGCTTGCCGAGAAGCTCGTGAGTTCCGGCTACGCCAAGCAGGTCAGCTTCCGCAGGGAGGGGAACCGGGTGGTCTTCGAGGTTAAGGGTTGCCGCTACGCGCCCTACGTTCACCCATACATATCGAGGGAGTATATGTGCCCCTACGTCTCAATGGCAATACTTGTGCTGAGGGAGAGGCATGGGAAGGCCAGCCTGGCAGGAAAGCTGCCTGAGAAGACGGAGGACGGCATAAGGGCAGAGTTCGAGATACACGACTAGCAGCGCGGGTTGCAGCTTTGCCGAGCGGGCTGGCAACTGTTCAAGGGTTCGAAGTTAAACCTTATAATGCGGCTCATTGTAGGGGCTCTGGGGATCAGTGACGGGGCTTCGCAGCGCTGCCGACGTGGAGGAGCGACGGAGACGCATACTGGGGGAGGAGAGGCTTGCAAGACTCATCCTTGAGCTCAGCGCGCCGCTATTCGTCTCCGGGAGTCTCCAGTCCCTCTACAGCATCGTGGACACCTTCTGGCTATCCAGGCTGGGAAGCGCGGCGCTAGGCACCCCCACGGTCTCGTGGCCCTACAGGGGTATACTGATGAGCCTGGGCTTCGGCCTCGCCACGGGGATCTCCGCCCTCACGGGCCAGTACATAGGTGCCGGGGAGTACAGGAGGGCTGGGAGGGTCGTAGGCCTGGTGCTGGGCCTGCTGCTGGCCATAGGGATCCCGGGAAGCATCCTCTTCTTCCTGGCTCGAGGCCTCTACCTGGGCACCACCCGGACCCCCGGCGACATAGGAGTCCTGGCGGATGCCTACATAGCTGTGACGCTGGCGGGAGTGCCCTTCACCTACATGTTTCTGGTGTTCAACTTCGCCCTCGGCGCTTCGGGGGACACGGTTACCCCCATGAAGGTGAGCGTCGCGGCAACACTGCTCAACTTCGCCCTCGACCCCATCCTGATATTCGTGGCTGGCCTCGGCGTAGTTGGCGCCGCCCTCGCAACACTGCTTGCCAACGTTGTCTCGGGGAGCTATGCGGTTTATAGTCTAGCCACCGGGAGGCACGGCATCAAGGTTTCCAGGGAAGACCTGGCACCCGACAGGGAGCTGGCAGGCCTGGTGGCCAGGGTGAGCCTGCCGATGGTCGCTCAGAGGCTCATGGTGACCCTGGGCTTTCTCATCATGGTGGCCATAGTGAACGGGCTCGGGACACCCATAGTGGCGGCGTACTCCATAGGGCAGGTGGTGCTGAGCCTCGACCACGTCCTCGTCTTCCCCCTCATAAGGTCGACGGGCATAATAGTGTCCCAGAGCCTCGGGGCCGAGAAGCTTGACAGGGCTAGGAGGGCAACCCTCACTGGGCTGGGCATACTGGCTGGCGTGGTCCTAGGCTATGTGGCCTTTCTCCTGCTGGGCAGAACCTACTTCATCTCCGCCTTCACCCAGGAGGCCCAGGTCTTCGACGCTGCCGACAGGATGCTCCTCATATTCGGCCCAAGCGTCCTGGGCTTCGACGTGTTCATGCTTGCCAACAGCCTGGCGAGGGCGAGCGGCCACACCCTATTCATATCGGTGCTGGGCATAACGAGGCTCTGGGCCTTGAGGATACCCTTATCGTGGCTCCTAGCCTACAGCCTGGCTATGGGTGACACGGGGCTCTGGGCTGGCATGGCAACCAGCAACTATATAACTGGTCTCATAGCCCTGGCGTGGCTATTGTCCTGGAGGTGGGTGAAACCTGTGATAAAATAGTTAAACATAGTTAATAAAATAAAGTAGAGGAGCTGGATGCAACGTTACCCGCGTTTTTTCAGGAAGGCCATAACAACTGCCGCGGCCGCCACCATGTTCGCCGCCGCAAGAACAGTTGCAGCTGCCATGTAAAGGCCTTGGGATGACCCGGATTCTCCGCTCTCCGCCTGTTCCTGACCCCCCTGCCCCTGAATGGTGCTCGTTGCCGTGGTTGTTGGAGCAGTAGTCTCTGGGTGCTGGGTGGCCGGAGTAGTGGTTAGGGACTCAGTGGTGGTTTGGGTCGTTGTTTCGGTCTGCGGAGGAGTGGGCGAAATGGTCTGGGGGGCCGTGTTTGGTATCCTGGTTATTATTGGTATCGAGGTGACCATAGTGTTTGCCGGGTTGGGCTGCTGGAACAGGTTAAGCCCCTGGTATGAGGGTTCGAGCATGTAGAGGAGCCCGTTGGGTAGGAAGTAGAGCTCTGCGAACTCGAGGCCCTGGCCCGAGGGCTGCTCCAAACTATACTTGTAAACGGTTACCTCGCCCACGCCTCCGATGCTCTGGGCCTGCCTGTCCACCATGACGTATTTGGTGCCCATGATCTCGACCTCCCTTTGGCCAGCCGCGTCCCCGATCCATAGTGGCGATCTCTCGAACCTGTAGCCCTCGGGCCTGAATATTGGCTGGCTGGACACGGTTGAGGCGAAGACCCTGGAAGATACCACCTCGGCCACGCCGTTGCGGAGGCTTATCCTCCACGCTGCCGTCTCCTGGTGGGCTGCCTCGTTGACCGACAAATGTATGGTCTCGAAGGCCATGATAGTGTCCTTATAG
>JALURJ010000063.1 GCA_027016915.1 Desulfurococcales archaeon
ACCGTCACCCTCGCCGAGGAGCCCCTCCTCCTAACTATGGATTCAGCCACCTTCAGGCCGACGGGGCCCGCTCCCAGGACCAGGACGTGGGAGCTCCTGCTAAGCTCCGCTGAGACCTTTAGGGCGTCCTCCAGCGTGTAGAACCCGTGGATCCCTCCGAGCCCGAGGCCCTCCACGGGCGGGGCGACGGGCTTGGAGCCTGTTGCCAGCACCAGCCTGTCGTACTCTACGCTCCGGCCGTCGGAGAGCTCGACCCTCCTCCCCTCCAGGTCTATCCTGGAGGCCTCCACGCCCCGCAGCAGCTGTATATCCGCCTCGTCGAACCAGTCGTCGGGGTGTATCACTATGTCCTCCGGCCCTCTGAGCCCTGCGAGCACCTCGTAGATCGCGGGCCTGCTGTAGAACGGCGTCCTCTCCCCCGAGACCAGCGTGACCTCGGCGTCTCCCAGGTGCTCCCTAACGGTCTCCGCGGCTTTAACCCCTGCTATTCCCCCGCCTATGACGACTACCCTTAGCGGCAAGGCTTCCAGCCTCCAGCCTGGGGGTTTGCGGGGCTAGGCCTGCGCGCCCCCGCCCAGGCCCACTATCACTGTGCCCGGCGCCGGGGGTATGGCTTCGGCCAGTGTCCCTGCTACGCGCCTGTGCTTCGCCCCCACCAGCTCCTCCTCCTCGGCGTAGATCAGCGCCTTGGTGGGGCAGGAGGAGACGCACGCGGGCTCGGGCTCCTCCGGGCATAGGTCGCACTTCAGGGCTACGCCCATCACCGGGTCTACCCTTATGGCGCCGTAGGGGCACAGCATCACGCACATCCTGCACCCAATGCACCTCTCGGGGGCCAGGTTGACCCTCCCCTTAGCGTCCCTGGTCAGGGCCCCTGTCACGCAGGCTGCTACGCACTGGGGCTTCTCGCAGTGCCTGCACTGGATGGGCAGTGTTATCTGGGGGTAGTATGCCTGGGATACTGGGACAACCCTTACCCTGGGCCGGGCCGCAGGGTCGGCTATGGCTGCGTAGAGGTCGAGCATCAGGGGCTGGCCCGGCCTCCTCCCCCTACTGTGGGCCACCGCGCACGCTATTTCGCAGGTCTTGCAGCCCAGGCACCTGGCCAGGTCGACGTATACCCTCTTCAACCCTCCGGCCCCTCCTAGGATTCTAGTCCGAGCTCCCTCCTCTTCTCCATGATCACGTTGTAGAGCTTCTCGGCCGCCGCTTCGGGGTCGTACTCCACTATTAGCTGGCCCCCGGTTATCTCCCTGAGCTTGCTGGTGAGGACCTCCGCCACTAGGGGGCTGCCGAAGATCCTGGGCGCCGGCGCCACGTGGACCGGTATGCCTAGGGCTAGGAAGTATGTTCCTATGCTTATCGCCTTCTCGGTTATGAACTCGGGGGCCGAGCCGGCTACGGGGAGCTTGCTTGGATGCACCCCCAGCTTCTCCGCCAAGGCCCCTATGAGGTCGGCTATCCTCGAGTTGTCGACGCAAGACCCCATGTGCCAGACCGGGGGAAGCGGGGCTCCGAGGCCCGCCGCCTCTCCCAGGGCTGTAAGGACCTCGCGCAGCCCTGGGCCAGCGTACTTCTCCGTGGCCTCCGGCTTCATGAGGCCCTCCTGGGCCATCGCTATGGCTGTGCAGCCCGTCGACACTACGAGTATGTCCCTCTTCAGCAGGCTCTTGGCGAGCCTCTCGGTTATCCTCTT
>JALURJ010000064.1 GCA_027016915.1 Desulfurococcales archaeon
GTACGTGCGGAAGGAGGGGGACACCCTGGTTCTGAGAAACGCTTTGGGAGCGGAGGCCAGGCTCAAGGGCTACGAGATAGTGTTGGTGGACTCCTTCAGGGAGAGGCTCGAGCTTAGAAGAGCGGGGACGAGTGGTGGGGGTTGAAGATAGCGGTTTCGGGGAAGGGAGGTGTTGGGAAGACAACCATAGCCGGGGCCCTGGCAAGGATCCTTGCACGCAGGGGCTACCGGGTCCTAGCGGTGGACGCCGACCCCAGCCCCAACCTAGCCATGACGCTGGGCCTCGACCCTAGCAAGGCGTCGGAGATCAAGCCGCTGGCAGCCAACACCGAGCTGATAAGGGAGAAGACCGGGGTGGAGCCCGGAGTCTACGGAGCCTACTTCAGGCTCTCCTTCAGAGTGGACGACATTGTTGAGAGGTTCTCGGTGGAGGCCCCCGACGGCGTAAGGCTGATCGTCATGGGGAGGGCCGAGCAGGCCGGGGAGGGGTGCATGTGCCCGGCCAACGCCGTCCTCAGGGCCCTGATGAGGCACCTGGTGGTGGAGAGGGGGGAGGCTGTGGTTATGGACATGGAGGCAGGCGTCGAGCACCTTAAGAGGGGTACTGCCGAGCATGTTGACGCCCTCCTAGTAGTGGCTGAGCCGTATAGGGCATCCCTCTCGGTGGCGAGCCACATAATCCGGCTCGCAGGGCAGCTGGGGATAAGGAGGGTTTTCCTGGTGGGGAACAAGGTTAGGGGTGCGGGTGACCGCAGGGCGTTGGAGGAGCTTGCCAGCCGCGAGGGTGTTAGCCTCCTAGCGCTGATACCCTACGACCCGGAGATAGAGGAGGCTGCGAGGACCGGGGTCCCGCCCCTGGAGAGCGCCCGAGGGTCCCCGGCGATGAGGGAGATGGAGAGGATGGCGGCTGAGCTGGAGAGGCTTCTCGGCTCAGGCGGGTCCTAAGCTATAAAGAGGCTCCGGCACAGAATATGTGTGGGTGGCCGCAGTGGCTGAGGGTTATGTCCTGGTTACGGGTGGGGACAGGGGGATCGGGAGGGCGATAGTCCTAAGGTTCGCCCGCGCAGGCTACACCGTGTTTTTCACCTACCACAGGAACAGGGAGGCTGCCGAGGAGACGCTCCGCCTAGTAAGGGAGGCGGGGGGTGAGGCCAGCTACACCAGGATGGACGTCTCCGACCCTGCAAGCGTCGAGGAGGCCAGGGCCTGGGTGGAGAGCCGTGCACCCCACCTCAACGTGTTGGTCAACAATGCCGGTATACTCCACCTGGGAGCATTGGAGGAGACGAGCCTAGAGGACTGGGAGATGGTTTTCCGCGTCAACGTGACGGGGGTCTTCCTGGTCACCAAGACCTTCCTACCCCTGCTGCGCAGGGCCCCGTGGGCAAGCATAGTGAACGTGGCCAGCATAGCTGGGCAGACGGGGAACGTGGTCGCCTCCGCAGCCTACTCGGCGTCCAAGGCGGCTGTCATAGGGCTTACCAGGAGGCTGGCGGTGGAGCTGGCCCCCGCGGTGAGGGTGAACGCCGTGGCTCCCAGCTTCGTCGAGACGGACATGGTGAAGGCCTTGATAGACACGCCGGAGAAGAGGAGGAGGGCTGCCGAGCTCCACCCCCTCAGGGACATAGCGAGGCCGGAGGACGTGGCTGAGGCGGTCTACTTCCTGGCAACGCCCCAGTCCAGGTTCATAACGGGCCAGGTCCTAGGCGTGAACGGCGGCAGGCTGACCGCTTAGCCCCTCTAGAAAAGCCTGGCTTCGCCGGTGTCGACGTATCTGAGGATCTTCCTAGCCCTGCTGGGGCCCAGGATCTTCATCAGGGTTGCGGCGGTTATCCTCCTCTGCCTCCTTATCCTCACTATGAGCTCGGCCGTGGAGGGCCCTATGCCCGGCACTCTTAGGAGGTCCTCCAGCGGAGCGTGGTTAACGTCTACCGGGTAGAGGTCGGGGTTAGCCCTGGCGTACGCCTCCTTGGGGTCCATGTTGGGCAGCATGTCGTTGTCGTCCAGTATGGTTCTAAGCTCCTTGAGGCTGAACCCGTAGCTCCTCACAAGCTCTGCCACCTGGTAGAGCCTCATCTCCCTCCACGCCGGTACGGGCTCCCTGCCCTCCAGGGGGGTGCCCTTCATGGGGGTGAAGGCGCTGAAATGTATCCTGCCTATGCCTAGGGCCCTGTACAGCCTCCACACCAGCCTCAGGATCTCCAGGTCGGTCTCGCCGGCCAGCCCGGCTACGAGCTGGGTGTCGACGCTCGCCCTCCCCCACCTGGCCTCCCTGACGATGTACTCGAGCCTGTAGAGAATGTCGCGCCTCCAGTCCCCCTTGCTGGGAGCGTACTCCTGGAAGGCCGAGGCGTCGACGGCCTCCACGTTTATCCCAACCCTGTTGGCAACCCTGACGGCCTGCTTGAGGTACCACCAGCTGGTGCCCGGCATCAGGCGGAGGTGGATGTACCCTGTGTATCCCTTCTCCCTAAGCTTCTCGGCAACCTCGATCTCCTCCTCAACTATGGCGTCGGGGTCCCCGTAGAAGCCGCTGGACAGGAAGAGGCCCCTAACCACACCCTTCCTGTAGAGCTCCAGGAAAACGTCGACGAGCTTGTCTGGCCTCCACTTCCTCCTCTCCACACCCCTCCTCCCCCTCCTGAAGGGGCAGTAGAGGCAGTCCATCTTGCAGCTTGAGGCCAGGAGGGTTTTGAATAGGGCTACCCTCCTACCCCTAAAGCTGGACTCGTATATGGGTGCCTCAGCCCTGTCGTACTCCGCCCCCATCACCAGCACGCGCCACTTGTCACTCCTCGAAGCCAAACCCGGACACTCACATAAACATAGTGTGAAGCCCCTTCGAAAACTTTTCCCAGCCCCTGGGAGTGTTACTGATTTAAATGGTGCCAAACGTCACCTAGGGAGAAGGAGGCTGGAGGCGCCTGGTCTTGGAGCTGAGCCTCAGCGAGAACGAGTACAGGGTGCTTAGAAGCCTGAAGGCAGGCGAGAAGCTGGGCCTAGAGGAGCTCGAGGAGAGGACGGGGCTGGACAGGCAGACCCTCATGGCGATAGCCGAGCTCCTAAGGGAGAAGGGAGTGCTCAGGGTGGAGCGCAGGGTCATGTATAGGTGCAGGCTCACCGAGGAGGGCCTCAGGGCCCTCAGGGAGGGGCTGCCGGAGGAGAGGCTCTACACGAGGCTCCGGGAGCTCGGAGGCTCCGCCGAGATACCCCGGCTGATAGAGGAGCTGGGCCGCGACAAGTTCTCCATAGGTGTGGGGTGGCTCAAAAAGCTGGGCGCTGCAAGGGTGGGGGGTGGAGCTGTAACCCTGGTAGAGGAGGATTGGGAGGCACCCCACAGGGCTCTCCTCGAGGAGTGCTCCCGCGGCGTTGTGGTCGAGGCCGGCTCGCCCGGCGAGAAGGGGTTCAAGGAGCTTGCTTCGAGGAACCTGGCGGAACTCGTGGAGGAGAAGGAGGTATGGGTGGAGGTCGTAGCCGACCCAGCAGAGGTCCTGGCCAGGGCCCGGGTGGAGGTGTCGAGGCTAACCCCCGAGATGCTTGCCGACGGGACCT
Organism: Desulfurococcales archaeon; assembly: GCA_027016915.1. Lineage (GTDB taxonomy): Archaea > Thermoproteota > Thermoprotei_A > Sulfolobales > WAQK01 > WAQK01. Next base: position 3,553 of record JALURJ010000064.1, read on the forward strand.
GGAGGAGCTACGTGTTCAAACGCTACAACGTGACTGCAGAACCCCCCAGGGTGTATCCGGGGAAGAAGCACTTCTACATCGAGTTCATCAACATGGTGCGCAGAGTGCTCTACGAGATGGGGTTCGTCGAGGCCGAGGGCCCCTACGTGGAGCTCGAGTTCTGGAACTACGACGTCCTCTTCCAGGCCCAGGACCACCCGGCCAGAGAGATACATGACACCTTCTGGCTGAGCAACCCCAGTAGGGGGAGGTTGGACGAGTCGTCCGAGATCGTGGAGAGGGTTAGGAGGATACACGAGACGGGCGGCGACACGGGGAGCAAGGGGTGGAGGTACAGGTGGAACCCCGAGATAGCCAGGAGGCTCATACTGAGGACCCAGACCACCGCTGTCTCGGCCAGGGTGCTGGCGGGGAGCAGGGAGCCCCCCTTGAGGGTGTTCACCATAGGGAAGGTGTTCAGGCCCGACGTCATAGATGCTAAGCACCTGCCCGAGTTCTACCAGTTCGAGGGTATAGTTATGGAGGAGGACATGAGCTTCGCAAGGCTTCTAGGGATAATCAGGGAGTTCTTCGAGAGGCTGGGCATACCGGAGGTCAGGTTCAAGCCGGGCTACTTCCCCTTCACCGAGCCCAGCGTCGAGGGCTACATCCACATAGAGGGTAGGGGCTGGGTGGAGGTGTTCGGCGCAGGGATGTTCAGGCCCGAGGTCCTCGCCTCCCTGGGGGTGGAGCACCCCGTAGCCGCGTGGGGCATGGGCCTCGACAGAATAGCTATGGACATCATGGGCCTCGACGACATAAGGAAGCTCTATACCCGCCGCGTAGACTACCTTAGGGAAACCCCGGTGAGGTGGTAGGCTTGCCCGTGATAAGGCTCAACCCTCAGAGACTCCTCCAGCTAATAGAGCCCTCTATGACCATCGAGGAGCTGTCAGACCTCCTCTTCAGGCTGAAGTGCGAGGCAGAGCTCCTCGAAACAGGCGAGATCGAGGTAGAGGTAAACGCCGACAGGCCCGACATGCTGATCTCCGAGGGGATAGCCAGGGTTGCTAAGGGCGTCCTGGGGAAGGAGAGGGGGATACCGGGCTACAGGGTCGTTGACACCGACTACGTCCTCTTGGTGGAGGAGCCGCCCACCAGGCCCTACATAGCCCTGGCCGTGGCCTACGACGTGGATGTCGACGAGGAGTACCTCACCGAGCTCGTCCAGTTCCAGGAGAAGCTCCACACCACTGTTGGGAGGAAGAGGAGGAAGATAGCGATAGGGCTCCACGACCTCGACAAGACCCCCGGCAAGACCATAGTGTACAGAGAGGCGCCGCTAACCACGGTGTTCACACCCCTCCACGTGGGGAGGAGGATGAGCATAGCCGAGGCGCTCAGGGAGACCCCGCAGGGCAGGGAGTACGGCTCCATCTCCGCCTCCCCCTTGGGGCACCCAGCGATATTCGCTGACGGCGAACTCATCAGCCTACCACCCGTGATAAACTCTGACATAACCAGGCTGGAGCCCGGCACCAAGAACCTCCTCATAGACGTGACCGGCACAGACCTGGAAACCGTGTTGGCAACCATGGACATAATAGTGTCGAACCTGGCTGAGAGGGGTGCAACCATAGGGAGGGTTAGGGTGGAGGGCCTCAAGGGCGTGGCGTACACGCCCGTCCTCAGGACAGACAGGATTGTTCTGGACACAGGGTTCGCATCAAGCTGGCTGGGCTTCAAGGTCACCCCTGAGGAGGCCGCCGACCACCTGGAGAGGATGAGGTTCAACGCCAGGGTCCTGGACGAGGCAAGAGTGGAGGCAACTATCCCTCCCTACAGGATCGACATACTCCACCCCGTCGACCTGGTGGAGGACATAGCTGTAAGCGTGGGTTATGACAGGATAGAGCCCAAGCCCCTAGAGCTCAGGACCAGGGGTAGGCCCCTCCCCCGCTGGAGGCTGGTGGAGGCTGCCAGGGACATAATGGTTGGCCTAGGGTTCCAGGAGGTCCTAACCTTCATGCTTGCAAACCCGGAGGACCTGGAGAGGATGAGGCTGAGTGCAGGCTCGGTGCTCCTGGAGAACCCGATAACCGCGGAGCTGGGTGGTGTGAGGAGGCTGCTGCTCCAGCAGCTCCTCCGCCTCGCAGCGGAGAACCAGCACGTTGACCTTCCCCTAAAGATCTTCGAGGTGGGCGACGTCGTGGTGCCAGAC
>JALURJ010000065.1 GCA_027016915.1 Desulfurococcales archaeon
GAGCCTGACAGCCAACGAGCTGGGGCTTAGAGAATATCTCGAGAGAATCGGGAACACGGTGTTTGAGACCGATTTAGGCGAGCTCCTGGTTCAGCTGGCCGGTGAGCCACCCCAACACATCCTTGCTCCAGCAATCCATATGACTAGGGAGAGGGCTGCCGAGCTAATCTCGAGGGCTACCGGACGGCCTGTGGATCCCAACGACATAGATCAGATTGGGGCGGCGGCAAGGGCGTTTCTCAGGGAGAAGTTCGTGGCCGCTGATGTAGGCATTAGTGGGGCTAATGTCATAGCCGCCGATAGCGGCATGATCTTCATAATAGAGAACGAGGGGAACGCCAGGCTCGTCACCGGGCTCCCCCCCGTACACATCGTCGTGGCGGGCATCGAGAAGATCGTGGAGAACACCCTGGATGCCTTTAAGGTGGTGCTGGCCACGGCTCGGTCAGCTGGGCTTCCGAGGCCCTCCTACATAAACATAATATCTGGCCCCAGCTCCTCCGCGGACATAGAGCAGAGGCGCATCAAGGGGGTTCATGGCCCTAGGGAGGTATATGTTGTTCTGGTGGATAATGGCCGGATGAGGGCTTTGGAACACCCGGTTCTCTGGGAGGCCCTCAAGTGTCTTAGGTGTGGCGCATGTATAACGCTCTGCCCTATCTACCAGGTGGTCGGCGGGGCCTACGGCTCGAAGTACTTTGGTGGGATTGGGGTTGCGTGGACCGCGATAGTTGAGGGTTTGGAGAAGGCCGTGCCCCTCGCCTACATGTGTAGCACCTGTATGCAGGCTAACATGGAGTGTCCTGTTAAGATAGATATAGTCGGGCTGATAAGGGAGGTTAGGAGGATGGGTGTGGAGGGTTAGAGGTGAGTGGGGTCGAGTTCTACTACCGTGAGATAACCGTTAGGACGGAGAGGCTCTACCAGCTTGTAGACATAACCAGGGAGGTTGAAAGGGCTGTGGAGGAGAGCGGGGTGAGGAACGGGCTCTGCCTGGTCTATGCCCCCCACGCGACGGCCGCCATAGTAGCGAATGAGCATGAGAGCGGTTTGATGGAGGACATCCTGAGGAGCATCCAGTCAAACTACCCCCGGAGGGCAGGGTGGAAACACGACCTCATAGACGACAACGCCGCCGCCCACCTAGGCTCCGCCTTCATAGGCGCCGACCGGGTCTTCCCGGTGATAAATGGCAGGCTTATCAGGGGGACATGGCAGAACATATTTCTGGTTGAGATGGATGGGCCGAGGCATAGAAGGAGGTTGCTCGTCTGCGTGCTCGGGCAAAAATAGCTTAGGCTACGGCAAGCACGAACCTTATGAGGAGGTATATCGCCGCAGAAAGCGTGGCCGAGGCCGGAACCGTGAGAACCCAGAGACCCATCAGCCTAGAGACGACGCCGACATTCACCCCCCTGCGGCCACTTCCAGTGAGGCCCACCCCCACTATGGAGCCCACGGTCGCCAGGGAGGTTGAGATGGGGAGGCCGAAGCCTATGAGGTAGTATGGAAGGGTGGTGAACAGGTATACGACCAGGGCGTTGCTGAGCTCGGCCGCGAGCCCGGACAGGATGTTAAGCCTGGTTATCCTGAAGGCTACCGTCCTTATGACGCGTGGGCCTATGGTGAAACCGCCTATAGCTATGCCCACGGAGCCGAAGGCCGCCAGCATAAGCATAGCAT
>JALURJ010000066.1 GCA_027016915.1 Desulfurococcales archaeon
GGGCGGAGGCTTGAGAGGATAAACATATTCGGCGGAGGCTCCAGGAACTGGCTGCTGAACCAACTTACAGCCGACTTCACAGGCCTCCCCGTGGAGGCTGGCCCCGAGGAGGCCACATCTATAGGAAACGTGCTGCTCCAGGCTGCAGGTCTAGGTATAGTCAAGTCCCTCGACGAGATCCGAGACATAGTTAGGAACTCCTTCGAGCTTAAGGAGTACCAGCCGAGGCACAGCACCAAGCACGAAGACGCCTATTCAAGGTTCCTCGACATCGTCGAGGGGAGGAGATGAAGCCCTCCCGGAAACCGTCGCAGGCCAAACACTATTTTTGTGCAACCATTCTACGGAGGCCTCGTTGTCATAGATATTAAACCTAGCGCCCCCATATTCTTGGAGGGTTAGCCTTGGGTTCCTACACGCTCCACAAAGATGTTTCCAGAAAGCTGGCCGGGAAGGCCGAGGAGGAGGGGTTTGACGCCCTCCTAATACTGGGGAACGAGAACCTCTACTACGTTTCGGGAGCTTACCTCACCACGGGGCTCAGAATATACGCCCCAATAGCCGCCGCCCTGGTGCATGGGGATAACATGTATATGGTTGTGCCCGAGGACGAGCATAGCAGGGTGGTGGATGAAAGCCCCGCCGCGAAGCTGGCCGAGATAGAAACGTATAATCCCCTGACCGAGGACTTCTTCCGAGTCCTCGCCAACCGCGTCAACGCTCTGGGATTCAGGCGTCTGGGCGTGGATGCCGAGTTCCTGCCCTACACGGCGGTCCAGCGGATTAGGGGGTTGCTGGACGCCGAGGTGGAGGATGCTTCAAGCCTGATCTGGAAGGCCCGGATGGTTAAGCACCCGGAGGAGGTGGAGTACATAGCTAAGGCCTCAGAGATCCTTGTCCAGGGCATAAAGAGGGCTATGGAGAAGGTCAGGCCAGGCGTTTCGGAGGTCGAGATAGCGGCGGAGATAGAGTATTGGACCAGGAGGATGGGGGCCACATACACGCCGATAATAAACCTGGTTGCCTCGGGCAAGAGGCTTGTTCACTCACACCCACACTCGACCAGCAAAAAGCTGGAGCCCGGCGAGCTGGTAATGCTGGATGCAGCCACGTCCTACGAGTACTACTGCTCCGACATGACGCGATTCGTATCTCTGGGCCCCCTGAGCGACACTGATAGGAGGGGGTTCGACTTCATAGAGGAGCTTCTGGGCAGGCTTATAGACCTCTCCGTGGAGGGTAACACCGCCTCAAGCCTGTGGGAGGCTGCAAAATCCATCTACGAGAAACACGGCTACTCCCGCTACCTGAACCATGTTGTTGGAAGGGGTATAGGGATAGAGGTTGTGGAGCCGCCGGTCATAAGCGCCGGGGCTGGGGACGTTGTCTTGAGGGAGAACATGGTCCTCGCCTTCAACCCATCGCTACACATAGGAGGGCTGGGCGGCTGGCGGCTTGAAGACGTTGTTGTCGTTGGGAAGAGGAAGGCCCGGATCCTCACAGAAATGCCCTGGGACGTCGTGGTCGTATAAGGGGTGGCGGCTGGTTGGGAGAGTTGGGAGACCCGGTGTTTATAGGCATAGATCTTGGGACGAGCGGCGTCAGGGTTGAGACCTATAGTAGCGGCGGCGACCTCCTCTACCTCGGCAGGGCCGAGTTCCGCAGACAGGGTGTAGAGGTCTGGCTCGCAGCGCTGAAGGAGAGTGTGCAGGGGCTTCTGAGCAAGAGCCCAGGCGGCTCGGCGAGGATAACGGTGGATAGCACCTCCGGCAGCTTCATACTATGCGACGAGAGGGGGGCTCCCCTCCACCCCCCAGTGATGTACTATGAGAAGGCCGTGAAGGGGTACAGCAGGGTGAAGGACCTCGACTCCGCCCGCACACTTGGGTCGAAGGGGGTGAAGCTGAGCCCGACATCGCCCATATCGAAGCTCGTGGAGCTTAGGGGTGAGAACCCGGAGCTCTTCTCCAGGGTTAGGTGGGTGCTGCCGCCAGCCACGTGGCTCCTGTATAGGCTCAGGTTCAGAGAGGGGGAGCCTTGGAGGGACTTGGAGGTAGACTACAGTAATGCTTTGAAATTCGGCCTCGACATAACGGGAAGTAAGCCGGACTGGTTTGAACCCCTCTTCGAGGAAGCTGGCATACCTCTAGACATATTCCCACGCGTCGTTGAAAGCGGGAAGCACATAGGCCCGGCCGAGAGCAAGCTTGCCGAAAGCCTGGGCTTCAAGGGTGCAGAGCTGTACCACGGGATGACCGACGGGAACGCTGCTGCCCTCGCCAGCGGGGCCCTCAAGGAAGGGGACTTCACTATCTACAGCGGTAGCACCACGGTTCCGAAATACGTGGCGTCGGAGCTGAAACCCCACCCGGCTATATACTACCACGTACACCCCATAAGCGGCTACCTTGCAGGAGCGGCGACCTCAGCCACAGGGGGCATGATCACGTGGCTATCCGAGAAGGTTTTCGGCATACCGGTCTCGGAGGCGTTCAAACTCATGGAGAGGGTGGAGCCCGGCGGAGAGCCCCTCTTCTTCCCGCCGGGCGATAGGAGCCCCTTCAACGACCCCTTAATGGGAGCGGCCCTGCTGGGCCTGTGGCCGAGGGAGGAGGATAGGGAAACCATAATTGGCCGACTGGTGCTCTCAGCTGCTGTAGGGATAGCCTTCCTAGAGTACAGCTATATCAAAGTGTTCGAAGAGCTGTTCGGGAGGAGGATCCCTGAGGTGAAGATGTCGGGCGGCGGAACCCGCAGCGCCTTGTGGAACAGGCTCCGAGCCTCGATCTATGAGCGCAGGGTGAAGGTGTACGGCGACCAGATAGCCGTCGGCGCTCTCGTCCCAGTCATAGTGAGGAGCGGGCTTTACAAGAGCCTAGACGAGGTGGAAAAGACGTTTCTGCAGGTGAGGGCGGTGGTGGAGCCCGACGCCGAAATCGCCGAGAAATACCGTGAAGCCCGCGACGCCTTCATGGATAGGTGGAGCCTGCTGAGGAAGGTGTACCACCTCGGCTCATAGAGCGGCTCCTACAGATAGTCGAGCAGGGTCCCCCTTCTCTTCCCCTTCAGAAACCGGGCCAGGTTCTCGAAGTCCCTCTCCAGGCTCTCCTTAAGCCTAGGGTTGTAGAGGGCGGCTGCGGGGTGGTAGGTTGGGTAGAGATGCACCTTCACCCCCCAAAGCTCCGCGGCTAGAGGCTTCCCATGGTCCTTGGCCATGCTCCTCCACTTGAGCCCGGCCGCCTCGAAAAGGGTTCGGGCTGCATGCCTCCCCAGCGCCACGACCACACGGGGCTTTATCAGTGCAAGCTGCCGCTTGAGGTATGGTATGCAGGCCCTTATCTCGTCCTGCTCGGGATCCCTGTTCCCAGGGGGCCTGCACTTGATTATGTTGGTGATGTAGACATCCTCCCTCCTAAGACCCATGCCTTCTATCAGGCTTGTTAGGAGCTTGCCCGCAGCGCCCACGAAGGGTCTGCCAGTCTCGTCCTCCACCCTGCCGGGAGCCTCGCCTACGAACATCACCTCAGCGTCCCTACGCCCCTCGCCGGGAACAGCGTTTCTCCTGAAGGCGTGGAGGGGGCATCTCCTACAAGTCCGGATCTCCTCCTCTATGGCCTCCCAAGGATCCAACACGGCTCCCACTACAATGTGGCAGGCCCAGCTTATTAATAGGAACCCTCCTCCACTTATCTCAGGGGCTAAGGTATTGGGGGAAACCATAGCGGCCCACCGACGCCTCGCCGGGAGGCTGAGGAAGAGGTATGGCATCCCCGTCTCCTCCGACCCCGGGGCTGCCAGCCTCATACTATATACTAGTAATAGTAGCGTGGTGGGCCGTGCGCTGGAGTGCGGGTGCAACGTAGAGGTGAGGCTTCCCCGTGTAATCCTAGCCCTATCCCGCCTCCTCGGCCTCCCCGTCGGGGCTGGGGGTGTGGTGGCTGCACGCCGTAAAGGGTCCAACCGGTCTGAGAAGCTGGACCTGGGCCTGCTGGGCGGCCTCCTGGTCCTCCTGGAAATAGCGTTTTACACCGAGTTCAGCTATGTGGCCAGGTTCGCACTCGTGGGCGCTACGGGTATATTTGTCAACCTGGCTGCTTGGAGCCTGATGGTGGACCTGCTCGGTCTCCACAGGGTTCTCACGGGAAGTGTGCTGGGCTACGCTCTGCCCGACGCCCTGGCCACCGAGGTGGCCACCCTGTGGAACTTCGCCCTCAACGAGAGGTGGACCTTCGCAGACCTAGGGCTTCCTAGAAACGCTAGTAGCGTGGCCAGGAGGCTGGTGGCATACAACGCTGTGAGCCTGGCGGGACTAGGGGTGCTCGCTGCAAGCCACTTCGCCTTCATGCTACTGACACCCTTCTCGCCGAGGCTTTCCTACCTGGCCGCAATACTGGTTACCTTTGCCTGGAACTACACGCTGAGCAGAAAACTGGCGTGGAGGGGCAACGTATGGCAGTAACAGTGGTTGTTCCAACCTACAATGAGAGGGACAACATAGAGCCCCTGATACGGGGCTTAGCCGAGGCTCTAGGAGACCTGGGCTATGAGGTTGTGATAGTCGACGACAACAGCCCCGACGGGACGGCCGAGGAGGCGAGGAGGCTGTCAAAACGGTACCCGGTTAGGGTTGTAGTTAGACCCCGCAGGATGGGCCTTGCCTCGGCGGTTATGCGGGGCGCCGCGGAGGCCAGCAACGACGTGGTCATAGTTATGGATGCGGATCTCCAGCATCCCCCGAGAGTTGCTAGGCTCCTAGCCTTGGCTGCGAGGCTGGGCTACGACATTGTGGTGGCCAGCCGCTACACGGAGGGTGGAGGGGTTGAGGCCTGGAACCCCCTGAGGCACATCGCCAGCCGGGGAGGCACTCTGCTCGCAAGGCTTCTCGTGCCTCCCGCCAGGAGGTCGACCGACCCTCTAAGCGGCTTCTTCGCGGCTAAGAGGAGGCTCCTACTAGACCCAGGCCTGAGGGCTGAGGGTTTTAAGATACTCCTCGAAATCCTGGCCCGCAACCCTTCTGCAAGGGTTCGAGACATACCCTACGTCTTTAAGCCCCGCAGCCGGGGGGCCAGCAAGCTTAGCCTGGGCATAGTCTGGGCCTTCATCTCGCAGCTTCTCCGGCTGGTCGTAGAGTCAAGGAGGGTATAGTGGGGCAACCTGCCTGGCAAGGGTTTCGACCAGGCGGTCGGGGAGCTCTAAGCCCAGCCTCTTGAACCCTATTATCAGGGAGCCGACGAGCGGCGGCGTTGAAAGCTTCTCGGTGTCGATGCCCCTCCTCTCGGCCTCCCTCCTGAAAACATCCTCGTAGATGGGAGAGTTGAACATGCCGGAAGTGTAGTATACCTTGTCCACGCCCACCCTCCTCGCGGCCCTGGCAGCATATGTTGCAAGTGTCGAGGCCCCGCGTACAAGAATTTCCAGGGCGTCGGGATCTCCTTCCTCCGCCGCCCTTGAGACCAGGGGTGCCAGCGCCGCTATACGTTCGACGCTGTGGGGCTCCCTATACACACTCCACACCAGCTCCTCGAGATCCCCAGCCTCCAAGGCTTTGAGGATGTGGGTGGCCAGCCTCGTTTGCTCCCCTTCCTGGAGCCTCCTAACCACAGCCCTCAGAGCCTCGACGCCGACCCAGTACGCTGAACCGTCGTCGCCGAGCAGCCAGCCCCTATCCCCGTAGATTATCCTACCTGTCTCGCCGTAGCCGTAGACTATGCTCCCGGTCCCTGCTATCACTACGACTCCAGGCC
>JALURJ010000067.1 GCA_027016915.1 Desulfurococcales archaeon
CGTCTCGGAGGGGGCGGAGCTGGGGGCTCCAGGGGTCGTTGGCGGTCATGACTACGGGGTGCCGGGTTATCTCTAGGAGTTCGAGGATGGCGTCGAGGGCTCCGCGATCAGCTGTGCCTGAGATTCCGTCTACCTCGTCGAGGAGTATGATCTTGCCTTTGGCGAAGAGGCTTGTCTGGCTGGCGGCCACCTTGGCGACCCTGTCTATGTCCTCTCTTCTCCTGAAGTCGCTGGCATTCATCTCGACTAGTTCTAGGCCTCTCTCCCTGGCTACTGCTTCGACTAGGCTGGTCTTGCCGCAGCCAGCGGGGCCATAGAGCAGGGCGGCCCTCTTGGCTGGTCTGGAACCCCTGAGCCACTGCTCTATCCATGGGATGAGGAGCTTCTTGGCCTCCTCCTGGTCAGCCACATCGTCTATCTTTTTGGGCCTGTACTTGACGACCCAGGGGATCCTCCTGGCCGTACTCATGCCTACTACCTCGTCTTCATGCCTAGGAGGGCCAGCCATGCTAGGAGGGCGTTGAGCTGGATCTCGTCGTCTCCTCCCTCGACTAGGCGGAACTGGATCTCGCCTATGTAGTCTGCCGCCATCACCTTCTGCTCCTCTGTCAGGCTTACCTCGTTGCTGAAGATCTCCCTGTGTATCTGCTTCACTATGTCGAGCCCGCTTAGCCCGTACTCTATCATGAGTTGCCTCAGCTTGCTGCGGGCTCCGGTGAAGTCGCCTTTGAGGGCGAGCTGGATCATCTCCCTAACCTCCTTGGGGTGAGCTAGCCCTACAACCTTGTAGACGTTGACCGTCGTAACCTCCCCGAGGGCTGCCGCTGCCTGGAGTATGTTGATGGCTCTCCTCATGTCGCCCTCCGATATCTCGTAGATCGTCTCAAGGCCCTCCTCCTCGTACTCTACTCCCTCCTGATCGGCTATCCACTTCAGCCTAGCCACCACGTCCTCCTTCTTGAGCGGAGTGAACCTGAAGAAGGCGCACCTGGACTGGATGGGCTCGATGATCTTGCTAGGGAAGTTGGCTATCAATATGAACCTGGTCGCCGCCGTGTAGAGCTCCATTAACCTCCTCAGCGCCTGCTGGGCGTCAGCCGTCATGTTGTCCGCCTCGTCCAACAAAACTATCTTGAAGGGCACGTCCCCGGTAACCCTGCTCCTCGCAAACTCCTTAACCTTGGTTCTAATAGTGTCTATCCCTCGCTCGTCTGAGTTGTGTAGTAGTATCGGTATGGTTCCGGCGAAGAACATGTTATTGCCAGGCACTGAAACGTCATAGACGTAGTCGTTGTAATCAGCTAGCTCTATGGATACCACTTTCACAACATGGATTTCAGACTTGGCTAGGAGCCTCAATGTTTCAAGCCTTTTCTTCTGCTCTTCTGTTAGGAGGGATTCCTCCACAGCATCTAGCAGTTTTTGCAGCGTACCTTTGGAGATCGTCTCCTTACCCTCGTAGAGTTGATGTCTCAGCTCGTATCTCCAGTTAGCCTTCACTGCTTTGCCTACCTCTTCGAAGAACTTGATGAAGGGCTTGGCGGGTAGAAGGTCAGATTTCTTGTATTTCATGGAGCCTTTCCATATTAGTCGCACCTCTCTGTCGTAGATGGAACTCTCTATTCCAGATATTCTTGCAAGCCATGCTACGTCTATTAGCAGTTCTTTGGAAGCGCTTACTATTCTTACGACAGAGCCCCAGGCTCCGGAGCCGTCGCCCTGGTATAGGCCTTTGAGGAACTCTATTCTTTGCCTGGAGGGGGCTTCGTATAGTATGCTGGGTACCCGCTTGTTTCTAGCAGAGGTTCCTTTGCCATCATAAACGGTTTCTTTGACGAACCTGCTAAGGCCTGTTGACAATAGTTTTATCTGGTAGGATGAGGTTCTCGACCGGTCGAATCCTGAGTGTCCCACGTTTTCGTATATTGGTATGTGGTATCTTGACGCTACTTCTGCTACATGTTTTATTGTTTCAGCTTCGTGGGGGTAGCCTAGGGTTATAACTAGCTGTCCAGAAGTTAGGGTTCCTCGGCTGGTTTTGCGGAACCCGACTGCTCCCTCAGCCACGTATAGTCCTAGCAGCCACGCCAGTTCAGGGTCTAGCTTAAGACGGCTAGGAGTTTTTGTCCTCGCTGTTCTACGTCTTAGCTTAAGCTCTATTACTGTCTCTCTGCCTGGTAGGCAGGTAACAAAAGAGACCAGGTAGTCTCCAGGTTTTAGGTCTTTGGCCGACTTCTCCACGAGCTCGCCGTTTTCTCCTATTACCATGACCGAGTGGTTGCCTGTGAGTTCTATGGTTCCACCACCCTTTACTTTTACTTTCAGGATTTTGGGTACCTTGTGCCTGATGAGCCAAGTGGTTTTCCGCCACTCGACCTTACCGGTGTCTGGGTTGAAAGTTAGGACTTCGAGGTCCTGTGTCCTCACATACTCACCGTCGCCGATCCTCAGAGTTTTGTCCTCACGGAAGTATTTCTCATCAAGTTCGGCGAACTTTACCCTCTTCACCTTCCCGCCGATTTTGACGAGTACTGGGGTGTTTTTGGACACCGAGGCGTTCAACTCTAGTAAGTATCTGCCATAATTCTCGCCATAGAGATCATAGGCCAGGGCGAGGGCTATGGTAGTTTTTCCAGTGCCTGGGGGCCCGGCAAAGAGCAGGTTCGGAAGGTTTTTTTCCTTGATGAACTTCTTGAGTCTGACTACGATGTCTTCTTGGTTGACGACTTCGTCGAGGGTGCGGGGCCTGTATTTCTCAGCCCATAGAAGCTCGGCTTCCACCATTCCTGGTCTACCCCTCTTTTCCCCGGATCAATGTTTGGGGCACGGTATATAATGCTTGGTTCCCTGCGGGTGCGGGGAGACCACTATTTAAGGGGGTTCCCGGTTATATTGGGGGTGGAGTAGGGCGTTATGCTCGAACTGTTACAGCACCGTCTCTCGGCGCTAGAGGAGGAGTACCTGGAGAAGCCGGTGAGGGTGCTGGTGCTCAAGGATCACACTGTTACTCTTCCCGGGGGCAGGGTGGAGCTTAGGAAGGGTACGGAGGTCGAGATACCCCGGAGGGCTGCCAGGATGCTTCAGGCTAAGGGTGTAGTGGAGGTGAGGGATGAGGGGCTTAAGCTGGAAGACATCGCCAGGATACACTTCTCCGAAATGGAGACCCGCAGCCCCGCCGAGATCGCGAGGCTGCCCCCCGACTTCTACATGAGAGCCAAGGAGTACATGGCCCGTGTGGAGGAGAGGCTTAAATCTCTGGATCCCCAGGCCTTCGAGGAGAAGAAGAGAGCCGAGCTCTTCCTCAGCGAGATCATATCCCACAGGCTGAGCTTGATTCTCCGCCTCCTCCAGAGCGGCGTCAAGCTGGCCAAGGTCATGGATAAGCTTACACCGGAGGAGCAGGTCCTCTACGAGGCCCTCTCAACCCTCCTGGAGGAGTGGAGGAAGATGGTAGCCGGGTACCTGGAGGGAGGTGAGGTGTGAGCGTCCAGGCTGCAGAGGGCATGGTTATAGATGCGAAGAGGGAGTTCCTCCTCTTTCTAAAGACGTTTAGGGATAGGCAGGGGGTGCTCAAGTATAGGGAGCGGATCAAGGAGATGGTCTCCCTCAAGAGGACAAGTGTGACCGTGGATCTCGACGACCTCTACATGTATAACCCGAAGCTCGTTTCCCTGCTTGTCAAGAACCCTGAGCCCGTCCTCGAAGCCGCGTCGGAGGCGCTGCGGGAGATAGTCAGGCAGGAGGACCCGGTCTTCGCCGACACTGTGGATAGGTTCTTTGTCCGTGTCAAGCATATGCAGGCAGTCAAGCTGAGGGAGCTTCGCAGCGAGTATGTTGGCCGGCTCGTCATGGTTGAGGGCATCCTGGTCAGGGCCACGCCGGTCAAGGAGAAGCTGATCAAGTCTGTGCTCAGACACGTGGGTGAGGAGGGGGAGCACGAGTTCACCTGGCCGCTGGAGGGGGAGATGCACGACGAGTTCGAACTGCCGGCCGAGTGCCCGGTGTGCGGCGGCAGACCGCCCTTCAGGCTTGTGCCCGAGAAATCGGTTTATGCTGACTGGCAGAAGGTGGTTATCCAGGAGAAGCCTGAAGAGGTTCCTCCAGGACAGCTGCCCAGGAGCATAGAGGTGATCCTTACACGCGACCTGGTGGACCTAGCCAGGCCCGGCGACCGTGTCTCGGTAACAGGAGTTCTAAAGGTGCGGCCAGTGGGCTCCCTCAAGCGAGGCACAGGTAAGCCGCCCATATTCGACATGTACATAGACGCCGTCCACATAGACGTGTCCCAGAAGCTCCTCGAAGAAGTCATGATAACCAAGGAGGACGAGGAGAAGATAAAGAACCTGGCCAAGGACCCATGGATAAGGAAGAGGATCATAGCCAGCATAGCACCAGGCATACACGGACACTGGGATATAAAGGAAGCAATAGCCCTAGCCCTATTCGGAGGCGTGCCAAAACAACTAGAAGACGGCACCCGCATCAGAGGAGACATACACGTCCTCATAATAGGCGACCCAGGCACCGCCAAGAGCTTGACGTATAGTGAACCCATACTCTACATCGACCATAACGGAAAGCTGAGATCAGAACCCATAGGAAGCCTAGTGGACCGTTTTATGGAGAAGTACAGAGAGCACGTCAGGGTGGAAGGCGACACCGAGATCCTAGACCTCAGACGACTCAATGTGCAGCTGTGGGCTCCCTCTATAAACCCCCATACGCTCAACTTTGAGCTAAAACAGATCAAGGCTCTAATAAGACACAGCGCGCCTAAAACAGTCGTCATTGTGAAAACCAGGGATGGGCGTAGAATAGTTGTAACAAAGGACCATAGCCTAATAGCTCTCATAGGCGACAAGCTTGTTCCCCTAAAACCTTATGAAGCTCTTAACCTGAGGGTTCCGATTCCAGTACTGAAACAATTACCAGCTCCTAGCGTTATACCAGGACAAACCTCCGTTACGCTGCCCAGAGGCACTAGCCTAAGCGTCTTAGGCAGCGTAGCAGTACTGACGCAAGGAAAAATGCAACAAGCAGGAAATACTGCAACGCTAGAGATGAATGAATACGTGGAGTGGGACCTGGTAGAGACGGTCGAAGAGATCCCAATAGCAAAGGTTGAGCCAGAGAAACACAGCCACGTCTACGACATCTCCGTAGAGGACAATGAAAACTTTGTGGCCGGGACGGGCCAAATATTCGTTCATAACAGCCAGCTACTCCAGTTCGCCGCCCGTATAGCGCCACGAGGCATATACACCAGCGGTAAGGGTAGCAGCGCCGCCGGGCTCTGCGTGCTGCCGGACACGTATATTGTGCTTGAGGATGGCACTATAACGACGATCAAAGAGGTGGTAGATAGAGTACTTGGCGCTGGGAAGAGTGTTGCGGAGCATAGAGGAAAGGTGCTTAGCCTCAATACAGGATGCCTTAGCCTATATTACGGAGACGTCGAGAAGGCATGGAGACTGACAGCAAGCTCCATAGTGAAAATAGAGACAGGTAGTGGTGTCGAGATAGGGCTCACGCCTGAAAACCCTGTGCTCACTATAAGAAATGGTAGGATTTCCTGGAAGAGGGCCTCAGAGCTCAAGCCTGGAGATTATATTGCGCGGATTAAGGCCTACCAGGTTGATAATGGCGGGAACAGGGATCTTGATCCCCTAGACTTCGCCGACCTCCCCGACAATGTTAAGGTTAAGGTAAAGGATGAGGTTGCAACAAACATACTC
>JALURJ010000068.1 GCA_027016915.1 Desulfurococcales archaeon
TACGGTGTGGAGCCTCCTGTCAATGCTAACACGGTCCTCTCCATATGTACGCTAGCCGCTCTATGGTCGTACGTAGTATTCGGGTGGCTCTCGGATAAGATAGGTAGGAGGCCTATACTACTAACCGGTATATACCTTAACGCGTTAATGTTCATACCAGTATTCTATCTACTAAAGAAGGCAGTATTAGCAGGAAACGCTGCAATGATATGGGGCCTTACCTACCTACTAACATTCCTCAACGGTATAGGCTATAGTGGTGCACAGTCTTCATTCCTGCTGGAGCTGTTCCCTGCCAGAGTAAGGCTGACGGGCGTGGCGTTCTCGTATAACCTTGGATACGGTATAACAGGCGGGCTGACCCCCTTCATGATAACTGCTCTATATAAATACGTCACTGGCGACTGGTTCACAGCCGTAGTTACCTGGTCAACTGTAGTCCCGATGATCATGGGCTTAATCTACGTATTCAAGGGATGGGAGACTCTAGGAACCAGGATCTGGCTAGAGCTATCAGCTAAGGAGTTCATGAAGAAGCCACTGATAGTCAGGCCAGCTGACACCATCATAACACTAGCCAGTAAACTAGTGGAGAGTGGTTACAGGGCAGCCGTTGTTAGGGTCAACGGCAAGGTGGGCGTCGTCGGGGAGAGGAGGATACTAAAGGCGCTAGCTGAGGGTAAGAAGCCGGATGCGAGGGTATCGGATATATACATAGAAGTGCCGTGCGTGGAGACCGAGGACCCACTACCTACAATAATAACTGTAATGCACGATTACGGCGTAAGGGTAATCCCTGTGTGCGATAAATCTGGTGATATCGTAGGTCAGATAGAAGCTAGAGAGCTACTAGGCGAGGTGGCTGGGGTAAAGAGCATCATAGCCAAGAGGATATCTGAGAGGTTCACCGTAGAGGACCTAGGAAGAAGCCCGATAACCATAAGAAGCGATGCTACAGTAGAGGAGGCAGTAAAGGTCATGGCAAAGAACGACATAGGATTCCTACCAGTAGTAGAGGACTCAAAGCTAATAGCAGTATTCAGCGAGAGAGACCTCGTAAAACTCCTAGCCTCTGGAGGGAAGCTCAGCGACCCCATCATAGCGTATGCCACAAAGAACCCGATAACAGTCAGCTGCTCATCAACAATAAAGGAGGCAGCCAGCATAATGCTCAAGCATAACATAAGACACCTAGTATGCGTCGAAGACGGAAGGCCTAGGAGAGTAATATCCATTAGAGAGGTTCTAAATATAGGTTAAATATAGGTTAATCCCACATTAACCCCACATATTTTTACAATTATATTATAAATTTAGTAATTTTGTTCGGTTTTGGGGGAAGGCCTCGAGTTACGCCTAGGATGTATGGTGGGTGAGAGGCTTGGTCGGGGAGAGTACTGAGGCTATATCACATGAATCGGAGGCCATACTGGTGCCGCCGCAGGTCTCCTACCTTATTGATTGGGGTAAAAGGGATTTCGTAGGATTCTGGGACTGGGCGGCGAGGAAGGCTATGGAGGATATATACTGGAGAAAGGTCTGGGATAAGACCTTCGAGTGGGGAGATAAGACGTTCTACTGGTACATAGGCGGGATCACTAATATATCATATAATGCTTTAGACTATAAGATATTAAAGGGTTACGGGAACAAGGCAGCCTTAATCTACGAGAACGGCGAGACAGGCGATAGGAGAGTAGTCACGTATAATGACCTATTATATCTGGTTGAGAAGTACGCTGCAGCACTCAGGGGGATGGGAGTCAGGAAGGGTGACAGGGTACTAATCTATATGCCGACCAGGATAGAGAGCGTAGCACTAATGCTCGCTACAGCGAGGATCGGGGCCATACACACGGTGGTATTCGCTGGCTTCTCCTCGGGAGCCCTAGCTGATAGGATAGAACTAGCTAAGCCCAAATGGGTATTCACACAGGACTATAACCTGAGAAGGGGCAAGCTAGTGGAGCTCAAGACCGTGGTTGACGAGGCCATAAAGATTGCTGAGGGTAAGGCGGAGATAGAGAGGGTCGTCGTATTTAAGTCAGGCTATACCGATAAGGAGGCCCCGATGATTAGAGGACGTGATATACTATGGGAGGAGTGGCTGGATCACGCTAAAGAGGGTGACAGTAGGGTCGAATGGGTCGAGTCTAACGATCCACTATTCATACTGCCGACTTCGGGCACGACGGCGAAGCCTAAGCCTACGGTGCAGAAGCATGGAGGATACCAGGTTTACGTGTACACTATGGGCAAGTGGGTATACGACCTCAACCCGAGTGACATCTGGTTCTGTACCAGCGATATTGGCTGGATAGTCGGTCATAGTTATGTAGTATACGGCCCGCTACTAGCTGGCGCTACGAGCGTCATCTATGACGGAGTACCGGACTATCCTAGGCCCGACATGTGGTGGGACGTAATTGAGAGGAATAGGGTTACAGGCTTCTGGACCTCCCCCACGGGAGCTAGGATCCTAATGAAACTAGGCACCGAGCAGGCTAGGAAGCACGACTTAAGTAGCGTCATTAAGGTATTCACTGCAGGCGAGCCTCTGAACCCGCCTGTACTAAAGTGGCTGATGTATGACGTATTTGAGGGTAGGGTCCCAGTGATCGACCATATGTGGCAGACTGAGACTAGCGGGCCTCTAGTAGCTAACCCTTATGGCCTAGGGATGTACCCGATTAAGCCTGGAAGCGCTGGGATGGGCGTGCCCGGCGTGCACGTTGAGGTAGTAGACCCCGAGACGGGCAAGCCGGTGGGTCCAGGACACAAGGGCGTGGTCATAGTCAGGAACCCATTCCCGGGGCTCACATCAACCCTATGGGGCGACCCTGAGAGGTACTGGAGAAGCTACTGGGACACGAGCCCGGCATTGAGTGGGGTATACTTCACTGGGGATTCAGCGTATATAGATAAAGACGGCTACATATACTTCGTTGGTAGGGCCGATGAGGTCATAAAGATCTCCGCGCACAGAATAGGTACCGCTGAAGTGGAATCAGCGCTGATAAGTCACCCTGCAGTAGCTGAGGCTGCCGTCATAGGAGTGCCAGACGAGCTCAGGGGAGAGGTAGCCCTAGGCTTAGTCGTACTGAAGCCAGGCTATGAACCTAGTGAGGACCTCAAGAAGGAGTTAATAGAGCATGTAAGGAAGCACTACGGCCCCATAGTAGTATTCAAGGGCATAGAATTCGTTGGGTCACTACCCAAGACCAGGAGCGGCAAGATAATGAGGAGAGTAATTAGGAACCTGTGGTCAGGGAAGCCCTTAGGAGACCTCTCAACACTAGAGGATGAGTCCGCGATAGAGGAGGTAAAGAAAGCCATAGAGAGATTAAGGAGAGAGGAAGCAAGCAAAGAACAGTAACGCTGACCAGAAGCGGGCCACCCTTACACGCCAACCCCAGCCCACGAATAAGCGATAATACAGAATACCTCACCATACTGAAGATCTTTTATTGCATATAGCAGAGGCCTAAAACATACTGTATACAATGATTTCAGGCATACAGGCATGCCATCATATAAGCCGTGATAAAAGCTTTTTTCCCCACGCCATTACATCACAATACAGGGTTAGAGTGCGGCGGTCGTCTAGCCTGGACTAGGACGCCGGCCTGCCAAGCCGGAGGTCCCGGGTTCAAATCCCGGCCGCCGCACCACCCCTAAACGTTCTCCCGTGAATGGCTATAGTAACCAGTTTCAGCTATCGATTATCTTACCTGGATTAGCTATTAACCTATTAAGCATCTATTAAGTTGAGATAAGAGATCCCGTGGGCCTCGGCTTCATCTATTTAGGGGATAGGAGCTAGTATCATCTCTTTACTCTTTTAAGTAAGATAGATTCTAAGTTTTAACTTTGTGGTGTTTCTGGAATCGTTTAATTCTTTAATGTAATCTCTAGCGTTGCCCCGCTGAGTGGATCCGGAGTAATGTCGTTGATAGTATTAGCTAGCTTGTCGAGCCCGCCTTCCAGGTACGAGTATACTATTTGGGGGAGTACTCTATCCACGTAGTTAACGGTGACTCCCCCGTTCCAGGCTATGAAGGCGCTTGCGCCCTTAGATAGTATTATACTGGCTAGTTCCCCCGTGTTCATACCATAGCATCCGAAGAATATGAATACCGAGCCTGGTCTCACGGTGAGCTTCTCCCTAAGGAACTTGGGCTGAAACATTAGATTATAGTTTTCTGTGTTAGTTTGTGTCTTTCCATATCATAGGGTTTAATAGGCGAAGACTACGTCACGAACTTATTGGTGACCCTCGGGTGCGCGAGGGGAGCCCTTGCTCCCGTAGCCCGCCCGAGCGGGAACCGTGATGACCCAAGCCGTGCCAGATACCATCCCACACAGTCCGCTACATGAAGGCACGGCTCGGGTGAACGGCTCACAATGACGTATTTCGGGAGCTTGGATAGGTCCTCCATGCTGGCCTTTGGCGGCGGTATTACTCCCTCTGCTAGTATGCCCTTCCTAATCCAGTTGTATATGCTAGGCCCGTAGAGCTTGACAGCCTCGTCCACGTGCAGCTCGGTGTATATGTGGCCTCCCGGGGGGTAGGGGCCAACGCTCCTGTTGGTGTAGCCGCCGTGGGCCCTTATTATCACGATGTCGTAGAAGCCTATCTCCAGGAATACCTCGAGGGTGGCGTTCCTCCCCAGGTATATATCGACCTGGTAGCCGTGGGACTCGAGCACGCCCCGTAGGGTCTCTACTAGTGTATCGTTGGGTACTCCCTGTAGAGTGGATCATATATCAGGGCCCTGGGGACCCGAGCTACAACGGGGGAGTCTGCGTCACCGATAGCTCTGGCTCTCCGCCTATGTATCCCATCTGGTATAGGCCGATGAGCAGTATGGCTAGGCCTAGCGCTAGGGAGAGGGCTATCACTAGGTTCCTCCTGGTCTTGTTAGCTGCCTTGCGTCTGAACTTAGGCAAGCCTTTAGCACCACATTGATATTGCCTCTAAGGGCCTCTAGGCGTAGCTCTGGGTTCTATTCTATGGTGTGATACGCTGGGTATTACGTGTGATTTCGTGTTCCTGTATTCACTTGCGTTGTATGCCTAGGTCATGATTATATAGTTGCGCCCGCTATATACTCTATGGGTGTGTATAGCGTAGACTTCTATGGGGGTGCCTGCTGTTGGCTGAGGCTATAGAGGCTGCTGTGGGTGAGGCGCTGGCTAGGTTCAGGTACCCTGACGCTAAGGTGTTTAGGGAGTTCATGGAGGCTCTGGCTAAGATCGTGGAGGAGGCAAAGTTCACCATAACCGAGGATGGAGTCAGGGTCATGGGGATGGACCCTGCTAGGGTGGCGCTCATAGAGGTTATGATGCCCAGGGACGCATTCCTGGAGTTCGAGGTTAACGCTGAGAGCGCTGATATGGGTATAGGCATGGAGGTCCTATTGAATGCTGTGAAGAGGGGTAAGAAGGGGGATCCCGTGGAGTTCACTGTATCACAGGATAAGGTCCTGATTAAGGTGGAGTCCCAGGCTGGGGCTGTGAAGAAGTACCTGGCCCCGAACATAGAGGTCCTAACAGAGCTACCGGGGGAGCTTAGGCTGGAGCATGACGTGGAGGCCAGCGTGCTCTCTGACGCCCTGAAGAGGGCGGTGAGGGAGGCCGAGACCGTAGGTGAGGTCATGGTATTCGAGGCTGAGGAGGGCGAGCTTAGGCTTAAGGGGTACACGGAGGGCAAGGCTAGGATGG
>JALURJ010000069.1 GCA_027016915.1 Desulfurococcales archaeon
GTCGACCATCTCCTTGAGGAGCCTGGTCTCTTCCTCGAGGAAGGCCCTTATCTGGTCGGGGCTGGTGATGTTGATCTTCGCCGTTATCTCGGGCTTCTCGACCTCTAGGGGTGCGTCGATGAGGGCTATCTTGGCGTTCTCAACCCTCCTAGGCATGCCGGGGTGGACAACCTCCTTGTCCAGAACTATGCCCTTGACGAGCTGGGTGTCGAGGAGGCTGCCGCCCTTCTTCTTTTCGATCTTCACGTTGTCCATCCTGAGCAGGAATGTGCCGTCCTTCCTGGGCTCGGCCACCGTTAGGGCGGCCTCCACGACGAGGTCGGTGAGCTTCTCCAAGGTCCTGCCGCTGCCTATATACTTGCTGGTCACGGTGGTGGATGCCAGCTTCTTCAGGGTGTTCCTGTCGGAGGGATCCACCTTTATGGCTATCTCGTCGATTATGTCTAGAGCCCTCCTGAAGGCCTTCTTGTAGCCCTCGATGATTATGGTGGGGTGGATGTTCTGGTCGAGAAGCGTCTCAGCCCTCTCAAGCAGGCTGCCGGCCAAAACCACTGCTGAGGTAGTGCCGTCGCCCACCTCAGCGTCCTGCGCCTTGGCGGTCTCCACGAGGAGCTTGGCGGCTGGGTGTTGGACCTCCATCTCCTTGACTATCGTGGCGCCGTCGTTGGTCACGGTGACGTCGCCGAAGCTGTCGACCAGCATTTTGTCGAGGCCTCGGGGGCCTAGGCTGGACTTTAACACCTCTGCTAGGACCCTGGCAGCCAGTATGTTGGTTCTCAGGGCGTCTCTGCCGTGGGTTCTCTGGGTGCCCTCCTTGAGTACTAGGACGGGGACACCGTACAGTGCCATAGCCATTACACCTCCATACCTGTGCTAAAGAGCCGAGAGGCATATGAAGAACACTTCTATATATACTTTTCTCAGCCTCCCGGAGGTGAAGCGGCGAATCCTTAATACCTCTCCAGGCCAGCCTTGTGTTGGGGTGGAGCCGTGGAGGTCGGCAGGATCGTGGAGACGTTCAACAGGCTGGTGGAGAGGGACGGCGTAGGGAGCGCTAACAGGTACCTCCTAGCCTTGGTGGACAAGGTTCTCCACGAGGTCCGTGCCGGGACCATGAGTGTGGGGGAGTGCTCCGAGTTCGCCGCCAACCTTAGGGACGCCCTCATAGAGTATGCGGATACGGTGAACCCCTTCATAATGAGCATCCTTGGGTCCATGGAGGAGGGTTTCGAGGAGGAGAGCCTCGACGAGGTCCTCGGAAAGGTGTGGCGGTTGTGGAGGGAGGGGAGGCTCGACAAGCTGGAGGTCTGAGAAGGGTGGACATTCATAGAGGTGCGACCTGCAGCTCCTGCAGGTCCCGGCCAGCCGCCTACTACAGGGCTAGCTCCGGTGAAAGGCTCTGCACCACCTGCTTGGAGAGGAGCCTGGTACGGATAGTTAAGGACACACTGTCCAGGCTGGCCAGCATGAGGCCGGAGGACCACATACTTGTCCCGGTGGACGAGTCGTTTAAGGCTAGAACCCTGGCAATGCTCCGCCTTCTCGGACTTGTGGAGAAAAAATATCCCTCTACAATGTCGGTTGTCTTCCTGTATGATGCCTCCTCCGAGGATCTCGGGCTGGCCAGGAAGCTGGACGTCAAGGGTTCGATGATCTACGTGGC
>JALURJ010000070.1 GCA_027016915.1 Desulfurococcales archaeon
GTGAGACCCCGTGGTGAGGGTCCTCGTAGTATATGATGTGAGCGACAACGCCAAGAGGCTCCAGCTAGCCAAGACCCTGGAAAGAATGGGGCTCTCCAGGATCCAGAGAAGCGCCTTCGTAGGCGCCATGCCTGCTGCGAGAATAAAGGACCTGGAAAGAGCGGCCAAGAGGATAATCGACCCCTTCACCGATGTGGTTCACATAATACCGCTCGCCGAGAGGGACTGGCAGGCCCGCCGGGTCCTGGGCACGCCTATCTGGGGTGATGGGCTTGCCCGCCACCTCCTGGTGGTCGCCTAGAATAGTGCCGGTAGGCCTGGCCAAGCAGTACGTATACTGCCCCATCATACCCTGGATAATCCAAACCACAGGGTACAGGGAGCCCCTAACACCCAGCATGGAGACAGGAAAGCTCAGCGCAGCTTTCAAGGAGGGCATAGCGAGGAGGCTAGGGCTTCCAAAACCGTGGAGGATAGAGATAGAGCTGCAGGATGGGAAGCTGGGCCTCAGAGGCATGGTAGACATAGTCGCGGGCCGGGGCCCTTTCAAAGTGGTTGAGGTGAAGCGCTACTATAGGAGGAGCGGGAGGGAGAGGCACTTCAGGGCGCAACTAATGATCTACGCACTACTAGTATCCAGAACCCTCGGCCCCGTAGACGAAACCATACTTGTACTAGGCGGGAAAACCAGCGTCTACCCTGTTACCAGGGAGGACCTTAGATCCGCCGAGCAAATAGTCGAGGAGACCAGAAAAGTCCTGGCCCAGGAGGAGCCCCCTAAGCCGTTCGCCTCGGAAGCCAAGTGCAGCTACTGCTGGTATAGGAGGTTCTGCCCATACTCGTGTAAGATTTAAGTAAGAATAGGAATCTTACCTAGTAACAGGGTGTATACCATGAAAACCGTGGTTTCCAGCAAAGGACAGGTAGTCATACCTAAACCTATCAGAGAAAGGCTAGGCCTTAAGCCTGGAACCATACTGAAGGTCAGCGTGGAGGGGGATAGGATCATACTGGAACCCCCGAAAGAGCCGCCCAGAGAGGTGTTTGTGGAGGCCGGACCTAGAGTTACCGAACCCATCCTGAGAGAGGCTAAGAAGAGCAGCAACAAGGTTGCGGAGCTTCTAAAGGAGCTGGGCATAACATGAAGGGCCGGGTCGTCTTAGATACGGGGGTCATCGTGGAATACATAGATCTCGAGGGGCCATACCACAGGCCTGCCGAAACTCTGTTTGCAGCCATAATAGAGGGCAAGCTGGAGGCCCTCATCCCGCACCCAGTGCTTGCCGAAACATTCTACGTGTCCTACAAGATCTACAGGAAACTGGGGGCGCCAAGCCCGCAGAGAAGGGCGAAACTGCTGGTCGAATGGCTCTACAGGCTGACTCTCCGAGAACCGCCGGGAAACGGTCTTGACCTAGCCCTGGAGGCGGGCAAGGCCAAGCTTAGATATAAGCTAGCACTAACAGACTGCTACGTACTAGCATTATCAAGGGTAGCTGGTGCGAGGCCGATCTTCAGGCAGAGGGAAAGGGAAATGGAGAGACACCTGGACGATATCGAGAGAAAATACAGCCCCCTGTTCCTGGAGGACTACGCGGACACCCAACCCTCCGATTACTAGGATTTGGTGCCTGCTCTGCACGAATAGAGAAGAGGCTAT
>JALURJ010000071.1 GCA_027016915.1 Desulfurococcales archaeon
GATTCCAGCCCCCTGGTGATCCTCGCCATAGGCATGCTACTAATAGTTGCAGGGTTCCTCTTCCACTTCCTCGTAACCCACTTCAGCAGGCTCAGGGAGTACTTCGCCGACGCCAACTCGGCCAGGGTTACGGGGGAGCCCAGGCTTCTGCAGAGGGCGCTTGCAAGGCTCCACCTAGCCTACAGGGATGAGCGTGTGAGGGAGGAGCTAAGCAAGCACAGCGTGGCTTCAACCCTCTTCATAGTCAACTACCTGCTGGACATGTACGGCTCCATGTTCTACCAGCCCGGCTGGGCCATGGCGGCCTACGGCGGCGACATAGACAGCATTGTGGAGAGCCTTAAGAGGCAGGAGGAGAGCAGCCTCAGAGAGCTGTTCTCAACCCACCCGCCGATATCTAAGAGGCTCAGGTTCCTCGACAGGATCAGGGCCGACTTGTGGAGCTAGCCACACCTCTTCTTTTTTGCCGATGTAGCTGCGGAAACTATATTTGTATAACAACCCATAACCCTGCCGGTGGATCCTTGCTGCTGAGAGTCTCGGCGCCCGCCATGCTGCCTGTGGCGCTTGCAGGCACCAGTGGCCATGAATATGTTCTAGGGCTAACCCTGGAGCAGCCACGGCTCTCCGCCTCCTACGCTGATGGCGCCCTAAGGGTTGAGCGTAGAGGTGTGGAGGAGCTACTATCCCGCGAAATAGAGGCCATTGTTGAAGGCGTCGGCAAAGCGCTTGAGGGGGGCAGGGTTGAGACCATCTACGAGTCCGCGGGTAGGGCAGGCCTCAAGGGGTGGGCCGGGAGCCTTGCAGCTGCAGGGCTGTCCTTCGGCGGGCTTCTCCTCCTCGGAGGCCGTAAAGACACTCTCTACCCAGTGGTATCGCGCTCGCACCTAGACCCCATGCTTAGAGTAGTCATCATCCTGCCCGAATGCGTTTGGGAGAAACCTGTAGAAAGGTATGTGGACACTGGCCTCCTCCTCGACGTGATGGCCGAGGCTGCCCAGGGAAGCCTTGAAGCCACGCTTGAGGCCTGGGCAAGGCTGGGGGAGGAGGCCGAGAAGGTTTACGGGTACCCTTGCAGGGACGCCGAGATCATGGGGAAGGTTGCCAAGAGGATGGCAGAGGCTGCAGGCCCTACACCCACGGGCGCCATCTACGCTTTGCTTAGGGTTACAAGGAGGGATGAGACCTGTGTCGTGGCGCAGGCCATAAGCGTGGCTGAACTCGCCTTCCGCGACATTATCCTCAGCAACCCTCAGAACGTGGGGGCCCGGTTCGTCGTGGAACAGGGCTAGAGCCTTCTGCAGGGCTCAGGGGGCTCGATCGACCCCCTCCTATAGACTATGCACCCATAGTCGTCGTGGAGTATTAGGCTTGCCTCCCTAGCAACACGGCCCATAGAGGCCAGGGATTCGATGTTGTCGTCGTGGATCTCCACAACCTCGCAGCCCTCGTAAAGAAGCCTCTCAACAGCCTCCCTCTTCACCACGTGCTCCGACCTGACGTCGCCCCGAGCCCTCATGAGGAGCCTCAAGGGCTTGAGTCCAAGCATGCGGAGCTGTTTGAGGGTGGTTCTCCTCAGGGTCTCGGGGCGCCCGGTCACCACCGCTAGGGCCAGGCCCTGGGAGAGCCTGGTCTTAGCTAGATCTACCCCTAGGGGGT
>JALURJ010000072.1 GCA_027016915.1 Desulfurococcales archaeon
TTGAAGATGAGCTTCTTCCGCCGTTATAGTAGGCATAGGGGCTGCTTCCTATAGTTAGGGTCTTTTAGGGTTGCTTTGAGGCCTTTCAGGGCTATGATGTATGCTGACGCAGTGTGCCTGTCCAGGCCATACTTTTTCATGGCTTCGCCGTGCTCCTTCGAGTGTGTCGTCCCCCTGGGGTCTACGTAGCCAACACTGATGCCGTAGAGCGGAGCCTTCGACGCCACCATCTCGATTACTCGGCTACGGAAAATAGATACCTTCCAGTTGTAGTTCCCGTGGAGCCTCCTGCCGTTCCTTATCCATGCCAGCCTGAGCCTGCCGAGGGCGCCGGGGTCTTCGAGGAATACCGTCTTGACTCCGTGGTGGTAGGCGTATCTTAGCATCTCGTGAACCCTCATGCCTATAACGCTCCAAGCGCTCCTACGCGGATAACCTCTAGCCGTGACCTCGCGGAACCAGAATGTGTATGTGTCCCTGAGCCCGCCGCCTCCATCTACTACCGCCAGGTTAATCCTGTCAACGTTCACATCCACCCCGGCGTAGAGCCTGCCGTTATTGCTGTGGTACCTAGCCATGTGCCTGTGGTAGAAGTCCAGCGGCAAGGTGAGTTGCACCTCGCCGCGGACCCACAGAGTGTCCCGCCTGACGCCGTAGCCGCTGATTACGACTCTGGCCGTGTGCCTCTGCCTCTCCTCCAGTATCTTGTCTAGTAATGGCTTGTACCCCTTTGGAATGGAAGGCCTGACGACCACCCTCTCGGCGTCGCCTCCGTACCCTATCGTGGTTATCCAGAACTCATAACCCGGCTTCAGGGTTATGTTCCTCACCGGGTACTCCCTCTCCGCCTGCTGGAACATCAGCCAGCCCCCGAGCTCTACGTCGCTGAAGTCTATGCCCAGCTCTCGGCAGGACTCGTAGATGCCCCTAACCAGCACTATAACCCCGTCAACGTACCTACGGTTGGGTATTACCTCGTAGATTGGCCTGCGGAAGGCGTTCTTCCACCCGATATCTGTGGCTGGCAGGACGGGGGACTGCTTGGCCATATCCAGCGTCCTATGCGCCGCCACCTTGAATAGCCATGCCGTGCTGAGCAAACGACTAGCAGCATGGCCGCCAGCATTGAACGGCAACGTAATAGTCACGTAGCTCATATGGGGAATCCCCAAATAAAGCTTAAAAGAGCGCTTCAGCATATAAGTTTAGCTGGTGACCTCGGGGTTCCGAGACCCGTGGCGGCCCATGGGGCCGACCGCGGTGAGGGGCCCCGAGGAGACCGTGAGGACCCCGAGGGCGGCACCCACAAGACCCTAAACAACCCTAAGATACCGCTCTCGGGTGAACGGTGGCCGACCCCCTCATCGGGCGATAGCCCAAACCTCTTCATAGTATCAACCTTAATATTATTGTTGCTATTAGTGTTGCTATGACTGATGCTGTGAGTATCATGTTCATCCTAGCAACATAGTCTAGCCTCTTCCCGAATTCATCCACTCTCTTTCCGAGCTCGTCCATCCTCCTCCCCATCTCCTCCATCCTCTTGTCTACCTCTGCGAACCTAGCGTTCATGGACTTCTCTAACAGGCCTATCCTCTTATCCAGAGCGTCAATCCTCTTGTCTAGAGCCTCAATCCTCTTCTCTATACTC
>JALURJ010000073.1 GCA_027016915.1 Desulfurococcales archaeon
TCCTTAGGCTGAGGAGGGGTATGACCGACGAGGTGGGGGAGGAGACGGAGGAGTGGATTAGGGGCAGGCTTAGGGAGGGGGTTAGGAGGGAGAGTGTGAACAGGATCTCAGATCTCCTCGAGGACCTATACTCCCTGGGAGCCGAGATCTACGCCTGCCCCTCGGCCATGGCCTTCCACAACATTAGCAGGGAGGAGCTGGTGGACTGCATCACGGGTGTTAGGGGCATAACCCCCCTAATCTCCTCAGCCATATCGGGCGGCGAGGACTTCACCATAGTCTACGTCTAAGAGGTGGGACCTGGTGGGCGAGGAGTGCCTCTTCCTCTCCAAGGAGTGGATCTACAGGGCCACCAGGCTGATAGAGGAGGCCAAGAGGGTGGACGAGGATTTCAGGAGGAAGACAAGGGACTTCACCCTAAGCGTAGCCTACGTGGTGAAGGACATACCCCCAATCCTCAGGGACATGTACTCCTCGGACGAGGTGTACATATACATAGAGCTCTCGGAGGGGAGGCTGAAAAAGCTGGCCATAAACCCCAGGGAGAAGGTGGAGCCAGACTTCACCGTCGAGAGCCAGTACGAGATAGCCAGAGACATATTCTCCGGAAAACTCTCCCTGGGGGCGGCCTTCGTCCAGAGAAAAATCAAGGTAAGCCCCTTCATGAAGCTATACGCAAACCCGGCGTTCACAGCCAAATCCCTGGTAACGGCCTCAGCCATACTGAAAATCCTGTCCAAGATCCCGACAACCTACCCCTAACCCCCAGGGTCCGGCAGGCATGCGGAGATGCTCGGCCAGCCTAGATGCGGCTATTCTACACTCTTCGAAGTAGGGGGCTGGAGAGGCCTCCACTCGTTGTCCTGGAGCTGGAGGATCTCGATCCCTCTCTCAGCCAGCCTTTGGGTGAAGATGTGAGGGTCTAGTATGGCTTCCGGCGGGTATGCTCCCACCTGCCCAATCTCGCCTCTAACCATCATGGCCGCCCCTATGCTGGCGGGGACCGCTGTGAGCCTCCTCATCCGGTCCACCACGGCGTAGGTGATGGTTCTGGGCTCCCCTGCCTTGCTGCCCTCCAGGTCGACGCGGGCGCTGCTGGCCTCCACTCCCCCGGCCCTGAACACGTCCTCTATCTTGTGTATGATTTTGGCCAGCCTCCTCTTCCGCGCAGGGGTCTTGGTTAGGCCGAGCTTTACGAAGACGCGGGCCAGGGTGTTCTGCCACGAGGGGACGAGGCCTCCCTTAACCACCACGTTCCTGGCGGGGATGTATCGGGGTATGGTCACGGGCTCGGGGTGCCCCGTGTAGACGACGCGGGCTGGGCCTATGGGCGGAGGGAAGACAACCTCCTCACCCCCGGTCCCGGCCTCCACAAGCCTCCGCCCGCCCTCCATGTGCATGGGGACTCTGCCGGTAACCGCGTGGAAAACGTGCATCACAACGGCAAGCCCCCGGGAGTCGGCTGCTGAGCCGGACCAGTATATCTTTATGCTATCCACCTCGTCCAGCTCCTCGGAGCCCAGCCTGGCCAAGACATTGGTTATGCCTGGCGTCCAGCCCAGACCCGTCAGGATCAGGACACCCTCAGCCTCGGCCCTCGGGGAGAGCCCAAGGATCGCCTCGGCGGCGTCATAGTCGTCGCATATGTCC
>JALURJ010000074.1 GCA_027016915.1 Desulfurococcales archaeon
TTGTTGATGTGTACACGGTGAAACCCCTGGACGAGGAAACCATACTGAGGCAGGCCCGGAAGGCCGGGCTGGTGGTTACACTGGAGGAACACAGCGTTGTCGGAGGCCTGGGCTCGGCCATAGCAGAGCTTCTGGCCGAGAAGATGCCCAAGAGGGTTCTCCGCCTAGGCGTGGCCGAGGCCTTCGGCACCTCCGCTAGGAGCTACGAGCAGCTACTCGAATACATGAAGCTCGCTCCAAGCCACGTGGCCAAGGCTATAGGAGGTGAGCTGGGTTGAGCTACAAGCTAGCCCGCAGAGGGGAGAGGGAGAGGACCGTTGTCAAGGTTGGAGGTGTTGAGATAGGTTCAGGCAGACCCGTAGTAATAGCCGGGCCGTGCTCCGTGGAGTCCAGGGAACAAATACTCGAAACAGCCAGACTCGTCAAGGAGGCAGGCGCCCACATCCTTAGGGGAGGAACGTTCAAGCCCCGCACCTCGCCCTACAGCTTCCAGGGCCTGGGCGAAAAGGGCCTCGAGCTCCTAAGGGAGGCTGGCGACGCCGTAGGGCTACCCGTGGTCACCGAGGTGCTGGACCCCCGTCTCGTGGGCCTGGTAGCCGAATACGCAGACATGATCCAGATCGGCGCCAGGAACATGCAGAACTTCCCCCTCCTCAGGGAGGTTGGGAAAGCTGGGAAACCGGTACTCCTCAAGAGGGGGTTCGGCTCGACGCTCGACGAGCTCCTCCACGCAGCCGAGTACATACTGGCCGAGGGCAACGACCAGGTAGTGCTGTGTGAGAGGGGGATCAGGACCTTCGAGGGTGCCACGAGGTTCACCCTCGACATCGCGGCCGTACCGGTGCTCAGGGAGAAAACACACCTACCGGTGATCGTGGACCCCAGCCACGCTGCTGGTAGGAGGAGCCTCGTCCCCCCGCTCGCCAAGGCAGCGCTGGCCGCCGGTGCCGACGGGATAATGGTGGAGGTCCACCCGGAACCCGACAAGGCCCTCTCCGACGGGCCTCAGAGCTTGACTCCCGAAATGTTCAGGGAGATGATGGGGGAGCTGAAATGGTTGAGGCTACTCTGAGGACCGAGCGCCACATAAAGCTACTGGTCGGGCCGGGGAGCCTGGAGAAGCTTCCCAGCATAGCTGAGGAGCTCCGACCCTCGAAGGTTCTGGTAGTGGCGGACAGGGTGCTTGAGGAGACATGGATTCCGAAGGTGCAGGGCCTCCTGGAAGAGGCCGACCTTAAGGCGGGTGTCGTCATGCTGCAGGGAGGGGAGCCAGCCAAGACTCTAGGCACCCTGGTTGGTCTGTGGAGGATGATGATCGAACTACGGCTTACCAGGGACTCGCTCGTAGTGGGGCTCGGCGGCGGCTCGATACTCGACGTAGCCGGGTTCGCAGCCTCAACCTACATGAGAGGGTGCCGCCTCCTAAACATACCCACAACTCTACTGGCACAGGCTGACGCAGCCATCGGAGGGAAGACAGGAGTGAACCTGGAAGGCAAGAACATTATAGGCACCTTCTACCACCCCGACGCCGTGCTGATCGACCCCAAGCTGCTGGAGACCCTGCCCGAACCCGCCTACAGGCATGGATTCTCCGAGATCGTTAAACACGCTGTGCTAAGCGGCGAGGATGCCCTCAGACTGCT
>JALURJ010000075.1 GCA_027016915.1 Desulfurococcales archaeon
GAAAATAAGCAAAGCTAAGAGGCACATCCGTTATTACGCGTAGCTGCTTTCTGCTTGAAAATAAGCAAAGCTAAGAGACCAGATCATCTCAGACCTCTCACCATTCCTCTTGAAAATAAGCAAAGCTAAGAGTGCACCAGCCTAGGCACTCCTGGCCCCTAACGTCGGCTTGAAAATAAGCAAAACTAAGAGTCGTCTATGCAGCCCAGCTCGACGTGGAATATCTCTTGAAAATAAGCAAAACTAAGAGCGACTAGTTATGGTTTCAAATCTAGACAAAGTATAAGGGTTATTATTTTAGTGTTTATATTTGCCGTACATATTGATATGGCGTTAAAGTGTTTTAAGGCAACTAGTTCCGGATTGAGAGGCACTTAAAAACTTAGATAGGAGACAACAATTTCATAGGGGTGTTTGAATTGTCTAAGAGGCTTTCTGGAGAGGTCTTTGTGAGGGCGGGGTCAAGGTTTACGGAGGCCATCCTTCGGGAGGCTAAAGGGAGTTCGGATAAGGCGGAACGGCTTCTTCGGGAGCTTGAGTGTAAAGGTTAGCATGATGTAATCCAGGGTTTTGGCTGTTTAGTGGTATGGTATTGTGTTGTGTTTGTGGTTGTTCGTGTGGTTTTATACTTGTGTGGTGTAACATCTAGGGTAGTCTACTTTACATGTTCATTTTCATTTTGCTGGGTGGGCTGGTTCCGCCTGTTCCTGGTAGGTGCGAATGATTTATCACGCTTCTTAGACTAATTATTAGGGGTGGTTGGTGTGGTTAGGGTTTTGATTGTTGCTGGTGATGGTGTGGAGGCTCAGGAGATTTTCTACCCGTATTGGAGGTTGAGGGAGGAGGGGTTTGAGGTTCATGTTGCTGCTCCTTCGAAGAAGACTTTGTTCACTGTGGTTCACGACTTCGAGCCTGGGTGGGAGACGTATAGTGAGAAGCCTGGCTACCGGTTCGGCTGGGTTGATAAGAGCTTCGACGAGGTTGATCCGGGGGAGTATGATGGGCTTGTGATTCCTGGGGGTAGGATGCCCGAGTATGTGAGGCTTAACCCTGCCTTGGAGAGGATTGTGAAGCATTTCTTTGATGCTGGGAAGCCTGTGGCAGCGATCTGCCACGGCCCCCTGATACTAGCCGCCTACGGGGTGCTCAGGGGGAGGAGGGTGACCAGCTACATTGCCGTTAAACCCGACGTGGTGAACGCCGGGGCTTCATGGGAGGACAGCGAGGTGGTTGTGGATGGGAACCTGGTGACGAGCAGGGCGTGGCCCGACCTCCCGGCGTGGATGAGGGAGTTCATAAGGCTGGTCAGGCAGAGGGCCTCCTAAGCCCAACAGTTTTTCTCCACCCCTTTATTTGGCATTGTTGTATAGTAATTGTTATTATGGTTATAATTGTTTGTTTTGCAGTTAATTAGTTATGGGAATAAGGGTTATAACTCACGGCTTCGGCGTTCTTTTCAGAGGTGTTATAGGCGTGGTCAGCCGAACAGCCTTGCTGACCGGCATTGTTGTCTTGATCATCATCGTGGGGGCAGCAGCCTTCCTGCTGACACGCGGCGGAGGAGGTGAGGAGGGTGTTATCAAGATAGGGTTCACAGCATCGCTGACGGGCAAGTATCAGAGGGAGTCGGCCTAATAGCTCAACGGCATAAAGCTGTGGGCCAAACAGGTCAACGAGAAGGGAGGAATAAAGATCGGGGACAAGCACTACAAGGTGGAGCTGGTCTACTACGACGACGAGAGCACCAGCGACAGGGTCCAGCAGCTCTACACCAAGCTGATAACCGAGGACAAGGTCGACTTCCTCATAAGCCCCTACAGCAGCGGCCTCACAGCCGCTGCAGCCCAGGTGACCGAGAGCTACGGGAAGATAATGATAGCCACGGGCGCAGCCTCGGACTCGATATTCAAGAAGGGCTACACCAGGGTCTACCAGGTATACACCCCAGCCAGCAAGTACATGGCTGGAGCCATAGACATGCTCCAACAAGTAGACCCGGGCATCAAGAAGCTGGCATTCCTCTTCGAGAACAGCAAGTTCGCCAAGTCCGTGGCCACGGCCGTCAAGGCCTACGCCGAGTCTAAGGGCTACGAGATAGTCTACGAGGAGTACTACCCCTCAGGAGCCACAGAGTTCACAACCTACATAGCCCAGATAGCCCAGAGCGGGGCCGAAGCCCTCCTAGGCGGAGGCCACTTCCAGGACGGCCAGAGCCTAGCCCAGCAGCTCTACCAGCAGAAGCCTCCGCTCAAGGCGGTCTTCATACTAGTAGCCCCAACAGTCCCTGAGTTCGCAGACATCGGGGACGCCGCCGTGGGCTTCATGGGGCCGAGCCAGTGGGAGGCCATAGCTCCCTACAGCCCAGACCAGGCCAAGACCCTAGGCCTGGAGTGGTACGGGCCAACCATAGACGAGTTCGTCAACGCCTACAAGGCAGAGTACGGCAAGGAGCCGGGATACCACGCCGCGGGAGGCTACGTGGCCGGCCTGGTCCTTCAGTACGCCTTGGAGAAGGCTGGCACAACCAACCCCGATAAGGTCAAGGACGTGCTGGACAACATGCACATACTGACCTTCTGGGGAGAGATACAGTTCAGCAGCAGGGCCGAGGACCACGGCCTCCAGGTGGCCCACGAGAGGATCCTAATACAGTGGCAGAAGGTCGGCGGAAAGCTGGAGAGGGTCGTGGTGTGGCCAGCCAAGTTCGCCAAGGCCCAGGCCCTATACCCCATATGGGGCTAAACCACCACCTTTTTCCTCCCCACACCTACCCTGCCCACCCAAAACCGGTAAGCCGGCCATGGTGAGACCATGGTGTCGCCCGAGCTCCTCGGGGCCACGGTGATCAACGGGCTGCTCCTAGGGGTGCTCTACGGCCTAGCAGCCCTGGGGCTAAGCCTCATCTGGGGGATCATGAAGGTCGTGAACCTCAGCCACGGAGCCACCATATCGCTTGGAATGTTCCTAACCTACATGCTTGTGGTCACCCCCATGAAGCTGCCGTTATGGGCAGGGGTGGTCCTGGCAACCCTTCTAGGAGTGCCCCTGGGGATACTGTTCTACACCGCGGCGGTCCACAAGGTACTCGGAGGCCCCGAGCTGAGCAGCCTCCTAACAACCTTCGGCCTAGGCCTCGTGGTTAGGGGGCTCCTCGAGGAGAAGTATGGGGGTGCTGCCAGAACCATATACACTCCAGGCGAGAAGACTGTGAGGATCCTCGGGATCTCCTACAGCTACGTCCAGCTAGCAGCAGTAGCCATAGCCGTGGCCACGACGCTCGCAGTATACGTGCTGGTCTACAGGACCTGGTTCGGCAGGGCGGTGAGGGCGATAATAATGGACAAGGAGGCTGCAGCCCTCATGGGGGTGGACACCACCAGGATACTTGCCCTAAGCTTCGCCCTAGGAGCCTCGCTGGCCATGCTCAGCGGCAGCCTCATATCGCTGATATACGCCTTCACACCCCTAACAGGCCTAACCTTCGAGCTCTACAGCTTCGTAATAGTTGTGCTCGGAGGCCTGGGAAGCCCCGTGGGAAGCCTGCTGGGAGGAGTGATAGTAGGCCTGGCCGAGCAGGTCTCAGCCCTCTACATCCCGGTGGCGCTCTCACCCATGGTGGCCTTCATAATACTAGTAGCAGTCCTAGCCCTAAGGCCAACGGGGATCTTCGGGGGGATGTAGCGTGGGCAGACTGGCCGAAACCCTTGCAACGGTGAAGAACCCCTCAGCCCTCGCAGGCCTGGGGCTCGCAGCCCTCTTCTACCTAGTGGGCCTCCTGGCGGTGAGGGACCCCGGATACGCATACTACAGGGAGACCATAGCCACAGCCCTCGTGCTGCTAAACATGGCCCTGGGCCTCAACATAATACTGGGCATGACAGGGTACGTGAGCTTCGGCCACGTAGTGTTCTTCGGCATAGGGGGATACGTGGCCATGGCCCTACTAGAGTACAGGGGCTGGAACATATACGTAGCCATGCTCGTAGCAGCCGCTGCCGGGGCGGCGCTGGCCCTCGTCCTGGGAACCATAGTGCTGAGGCTCAGAGGAGCGTACTTCGCCATAGCCACCATAGGGCTCAACGAGGCCATCCGCGTCTTCTTCGAGAACTACCAGCCCCTAGGCGGGGCCAACGGCATAGAGCTCAGCGTGAGCAGGGTGGCCAACCTAAGATTCATGGGGTACCAGGGCCTGGCGGCGAAGCTACACCTATCCTACATGCTGCTAGCCACAGTGACCCTGGTCGCCATGGCCATGAACTGGTTTATACTGAAAAGCAGGTTCGGCCTAGGCCTCCTAGCGATAAGGGAGGATGAGGACGCCGCCGAATCCATGGGAGTCGACACGTGGCGCTACAAGACCCTCGCATACATGCTCAGCGCCATACCGCCAGCCCTAGCAGGGGCGGTTTTCGCATGGAAGAATGGCAGCATATACCCCCACACCGCCTTCAGCCTCACCCTAAGCATAGAGGGAATAATTGCTGTTATGCTTGGAGGAGCCGGAACCTTCCTGGGAACCCTGCTGGGAGCGCTGACATACTCAGGGGTCAAAACCTACCTCCTGACAAGCTTCCCACACCTCCACCTAGTCCTCTTCGGCATAGCGATAATGGCGATAGTAGAGTTCCTGCCGGAAGGAGTGGTCGGGTGGATACGCATACGATACACACATCTACGGAGAATATTAGAGTAGGGGTGGGAGACTTGGCAAGCACCATTCTAAGGGTAGAGGACGTGGTCAAGAGGTTCGGCGGAATAACGGCGCTTAAAGGTGTGACGATGGAGGTCTACGAGGGCGAGATCCTGGGCCTAATAGGCCCCAACGGGGCTGGAAAAACAACGCTCTTCAACGTGATAACGGGAGTCTACAAGCCCGACAGGGGGAAGGTGTACTTCAAGGGCAAGGACATCACGGGCCTACCACCCCACAAGATCGCCAGGCTGGGCGTGGCCAGAACCTTCCAGATAGTGAAGCCCTTCAAGGGCCTCACAGTGCTCGAAAACGTGACCGCAGCGGTCTTCTACGGGCCCCGGGGGGACGAGTACTCCTTCAAGGCAGCCGAGGAGAAGGCCATGGAGGTGCTCAGACTCGTGGGCCTGGAGGACCACGCAGACACCCTAGCAACAAGGCTCAACGTGGCCATGAAGAAGAGGCTCGAGCTGGCAAGGGCCCTGGCCCAGGACCCCGAACTCCTCCTCCTGGACGAGGCCCTAGCAGGCCTCAACCCGAGGGAGGTGTCGGCAATGCTGGAAATCATAAGGAAGGTCAGGGAGGAGAGGAGGGTAACCATGATAATGGTGGAACACGTCATGCACGCGGTCATGAACGTTTCGGACAGGATAGTCGTGCTCCACCTGGGCGAGAAGATAGCCGAGGGATCCCCCGAAGCCGTGGCCAGGGACCCCAGGGTTGTCGAGGCATACCTCGGCGACCCGGAGCTCGCCCTACGCTTCGTCAGGCGCCTAGGGGGTGGGGCTTAGTGCCTGGAAACATACTGGTACTAGAAAACATAGACACGGGCTACGGCGAAACCCAGGTCCTCTGGGGGGTCTCCCTGAAGGTAGCGGACGAAAGCCTGACAACCCTACTGAGGAACAACCGCGCAGGCAAGACCACGACCCTCAAAACC
>JALURJ010000076.1 GCA_027016915.1 Desulfurococcales archaeon
GGTCTACGGGCGGGGATCCCGGGAGGGGAGGCTGCAGCGCCTGGAGGCCCTCGAGGAGGCGGGCGGTATGGGGGATCTCGTGGACTCCGTGCTGAGGGAGGCAGCCCTGGATATGGGGCTATTCAGGGGGTCCCCGCCGATACCCGGCGATAGGGGGGCGATATACGACCTCAGCGGGCTGCGTGGTGAGAGGCAGAAGGCCCTGGCGGGCGCGCTCCTAGCTGCCATGCTGAGGCCCAGGCTCAGGGAGAGGAGCCTGCTCGTAGTGGATGAGGGCTGGCTCTGGAGCCAGTACCCCGCACTAATGCAGCTGCTATCCGAGACGGCTAGGGTCGGCCGCAAGTACGGCGTGAACTTCCTATTTCTAACCCAGAGACCCCACGACGTGCTCAAGAGCGAGGCTGGACGCACGATACTGGAGCAATCCTCCACGGTGCTACTCCTAAGACTGAATGAGGCCTCAATAGAGGCGATCAGAGACATCTACAGGCTCACCGAGAGCGAGACTCAGAGGCTCCTCGAGGCCAGGCCCGGAGAGGGGGTACTAAGGGCCGGGAGCTGGAGGCTAAGTATATACGTACAGCCCTCGAGGAGTGAACTGAAGTTATTCACAACTAAACCCGGAGAATGGCTTTGATTAAGTCTTTTCAGGTTAACCTTATTAGCTTAGAGTTAGTTCTTCGCATGTAGCGCCTTCGCAGTCATTATCATTTAGTTCATCAAGTTCATTATGTTTACACTAAGGACTCCTAGCTTCGCTTATGCCTAGTCCTTCCCTTGCGTCCCCTGAATAGCGTTTGTATCCGGGGGGACGGGTGAGGGTTTGGGATGGGGACTTCTTTATTTGATGAGCTCTCTAGGCTCCTCGCTGAGGCTCGTAGGATCCTACCCTCCCTTGCGGATTGCCCTAGTGTGGCACATAGGGACTTGGCTGAGGAGTTGCGGCAGTGGGTTGAGGCTGCCTACGACGTCCTGAGCGGCTATACTGGCAGCGATCCCTATAGCGTGGCTAGGGGGCTGAGGGAGGCCCTCGAGGATGCTAGGTCCCTGTTGCCCTGCGTTGACGGCATTATAAGGGAGGCCAGGAGGCTGGAGGCCGGGATCCTGGAGCTCCTATCGTGTACCACGGACCCGGTTAGGCGCGTGATATTGAGGGATGCACTCGAGGAGCTTAGGATTGCCCTCCTACTAGGCTTGCCCCAGAAGCTCTCCGGAGCCATAGAGTCGGCTAGGAGAGCCCTCGAGAGGGCGGCCGAGCCATGCGGGCAACTCCAGCCCTAGCCATTCCAGCCCTACTGACTGTCTTAGCCTTCTGTATCGCGGCGGCAGCTGATGTAACGGTATCTAACCCCCTCCTTGAGGCTTACAGGGGGTACGTTGCGGCCTCCGGGATCCCGGACTGGCCCATAGCGTATAGGGGGCACCTTATACGCGTGGAGGCCACGCTTTCGGGCTCCCTAAGCGCCCCAGCGGATCCCTGCGAGGGCTGCCTGGCTGGGCCGCCGTCGGCGGAAGCGGTTCTAGTGTATGACCACTCCCAGTTCTTACTCGTGAACGAGACCATGGAGGCCAGTATCCAAGCCGTTAACTCCACTAACTACACGGTCTACGATTACGTCTTCAGGCACCTGGCCTGGCTTAGG
>JALURJ010000077.1 GCA_027016915.1 Desulfurococcales archaeon
CTCCAACCCTAATATACAAGGACCTCTACGCCACGGTAGTCAACATGCTGGAGAGGGTTGCCCAGAACATGGACGCCCTCGCCTACAGGGTGCTGGTGACCAGCAGGCAGAACGCCTCCGTGGGCCAGGAGACGGGCCGGATGATAACAGAGTTCGCCTCCACGGTCTTCAGGGCGTACGACAAGCTTCACGACGCCATACGGATGCTCTCCATGAACTCTGCCAGGAGAAGCGTGGAGGCCAGCAAGGAGGTCTCCAAGCTCGAGGACGCTGCCGACAGGCTGTACAGGAACCTCACACCCCACCTATACAGCAACTATTCGGGCGACATCACGATGCTCATGCTACTCAAGGAGATAGTGGACACGCTGGAGGACACCAGCGACCTCATCAAGGAGGCAGCCGATAACCTGAGATACTTGGCCCTCCATAAGTACTGAACGGATGAAGCCGATGGCGGTCAGGGGAGAGCTGCTGGGAATAAGAGTGGTGGTCTTCGACAGCAGGGACGCTGTCAAGCTCTTCAGGGAGGGCTTCTACGGCAAACCCTTCGGCATCAGGAAGCCGAAGGAGCCTGAGTTCGACGCTCCCCTAGAACTCTCCCTTCTCGAGGCGCTCTACCTGGTAGAGAAAGGGCTTCTCGAAGTATGGGTTCCAGGCCGCGGCGAGCCCCTAAGCCTCGACGAGCTTAGGGAGAAGGCCCGCAGAGCCATAGCCGACCTCGACCAACAGTACCTGGTCTACAAGGAGCTTAGGGACGGGGGCTACGTGGTGAGGTCGGGCCTCAAGTTCGGCTCCGACTTCGCCGTGTACGAGTATGGGCCCGGGATAGACCACGCACCCTTCCTAGTCCACGTGATGGACATGCACGCCGACCTAGACCCCATAGAGATAGTGAGGGCCGGCAGGCTCAGCCACGCTGTCAGGAAGACCTTCATCATAGCAGCCGTCGATAAGGACAGGGGCCAGGCCCGCTACATAACGTTTAAATGGTACAAACCGTAGAACAACCCTAGCAGACCCGTCTTACACGGTGCGGGTTATATGAGGCGCGAGAAGTAGCGATGGGGAGTGGAGTTGGGTTTCCCTAGAAGGGATTTTAGACCAAGAGATCATCGACGACCCCACCGGAGGCCGGGCGGCCCGGGCAGGCCGGAAGCCGGGGGCCCGGAGCCCAAGCCCATAGGTAATAAGTGTAACCAGCTCTGCCCCTACTTCAGGTGCAACCAGAGGGCCCTTGTTGTCAGGAACGAGTTTTCGAGGGGGAAGCAGATAAAGGTGACCTACTGCAGGTGGATAGGCGACAACTGCATCGGGGCTGGGTGCCAATACGCTTTCTGCGCCCTCAAAGCCCTGCTCCCCGACGGCAAGTGCATGTACGCCGTCAGGAAGGAGCAGGAGAGGCGCGCCATGAGGGACATGTTCGAGGAGCTCAAGGAGTCCGACATAGACTACAAGACCAAGAGCCTCATAACCAGGCGTTTCGGCAAGTACGACGACGTTATCTAGGAGGCCCAGCGCCTGTAGAGGCTGTGCGGCAGCCCTAAAGCGTCAAGCACTTTTCCAACCATGAAGTCCACAAGGTCCTCCAGGCTTCTAGGCTTATGGTAGAAGCCCGGCGCAGCTGGCATGACTATGGC
>JALURJ010000078.1 GCA_027016915.1 Desulfurococcales archaeon
CTCCTGGAGGCTGAGTGGAGCGAGCACTGCAGCTACAAGAGCACCCGAGAGTACCTATCGCTACTCCCGACCCGAGCCCCGTGGGTCCTGGTCGGCCCCGGTAGGGACGCTGGGGCCGTGAGGGCCTTCGAGGACGTGGCCGTGGTTGCCAGGATAGAGAGCCACAACCACCCCTCAGCCATCGACCCCTACAACGGCGCAGCTACTGGCGTGGGCGGGATAATCAGGGACGTCCTGAGCCTGGGGGCTGAGCCCGTGCTGCTACTCGATGCCCTCTACCTTGGGAGCCTCGATACAGCGTACTCCAGGTGGCTCGCCTCGAATATAGTCCGGGGCATAAGCGACTACGGAAACAGGGTCGGGATACCCACGGCGGCTGGCTACACATGGTTCTCCAGAAGCTATGAGAGGCAGCCCCTAGTCAACGTGGCCTGCATAGGCATAGCCAGGCCCGATAGGATACTACCGGGGAGGGTCAAGCCGGGAGACCCCATAGTACTAGCGGGTAATACCACTGGCCTGGATGGGATGCTCGGGAGCAGCTTCGCCAGCAGGCCACTAAGCGGTGACGAGAGCGACCTGGCGGCTGTGCAGGTTGGTAACCCGTTCCTAGAGAAGCTGCTCATAGACTCCCTGCTCGAGGCGTATAGGGAGGGGATCCTGTGCCATGTGAAGGACCTCGGGGGCGGAGGGCTCGCCACAGCAGTCGTGGAGACTGCCGCCCACAACAGGGTAGGGGCTGAGGTGCACCTGGACAGAATACACACCAGGGAGCAGGGCATAGACCCCGTAGCCCTCATAGTATCTGAGAGCCAGGAGAGGATGCTCCTAGTACCCTGCGACGGTGGCCTCGATAGGCTACTGGGCATACTAAGAAGGTATAGCGTGGAGTACAGCGTCATAGGCACATTCACCAGTGACGGCAGGGTAAGGATACTCTACAGGGGAGAGGCGCTAGTAGACCTCCCAGTAGACCTGACAGTGAACCCGCCCAGGCTACGCAGGCGCACTGAGAGGATCCCAGGCCCCAGGGTCGAGCCTAGGCTAGAGGCTAGCCTCGCCAGAGCCCTGGATAGAGTACTTGACTCCCCCAGGGTGTCCTTCAAGGCCTGGGTCTACGAGCAGTACGACTGGGGCGTAGGCGGTAGGACTATACTGCCACCAGGCTACGGGGACGCCGCCGTAATATGGCTCAGGGACGGCACTCTCAGGGGCATAGCGGCCGCCGTTAGGGGGAACCCCAGGTACACGAGGCTCGACCCATTCAGGGGAGCCGCGCTCAGCGTCTGCGAGGCCTACAGGAGAGTAGCCGCTGTGGGAGCAGAGCCCCTAGCCATACTTGATAACGTGAACTCCGGGAACCCCGAGAAGCCCGAGCAACACTACTACACGGAGGAGATATTCAGGGGCATAGCCTGGGCGGCCAGAGGCCTAGGCGTGCCAGTGATAGGAGGTAACGTGAGCCTCTACAACGAGAGCGAAGAGGGAGTGATAGTTGATCCCGTAGCGAGCATACTAGCGATCGGCAGGGTACAAGACGTCACTAGGGTCCTAGGCAACAGGCTCTCCGGGGACTCAGCGCTAGTACTAGTGGGTGAGACCAGGCCCGGCGATGAGAGGTCCCTGGCATCACTAGCTG
>JALURJ010000079.1 GCA_027016915.1 Desulfurococcales archaeon
CGTATATGCACCTGGACGTGCTTGAAAAGCTTGCCGGGGAACCTGTCGGCAGCCTGGAGCAGACAAGGCTTCTTCCACCCGTCCCGAGGCCGGGCAAGATTGTTGGTGTAGGGAGAAACTACGCTTCCCATGCTAGAGAGATGGGAGGCAGTCCACCCCAGGAACCCGAACTCTTCCTCAAGGCTCCCAGCGCCCTCATAGGCCACCCCGAAACCATAGTTATACCCAGCTACGTTGAGAAGCCAGACTACGAGGGGGAGATAGTCCTGGTGGTTGGGCGGAGGCTAAGACATGCAGCGCCGGAGGAGGCTGCGGATGCCATCCTGGGCTACACTGCTGGAAACGACGTCACGGCCAGAGACATCCAGTTCGACCAGGGGAGGCCGTGGAGCCTAGCTAAGAGCATCGACACCTTCGCACCCCTAGGCCCCTACATCGAGGTAGTCGATGACCCTGCGGAGATCGACAACCTATGCCTCGAGACAAGGCTCAACGGGGAGCGGGTGCAACATGGCTGCGTAGCCGACATGACCCTCCCACCGGCCAAGCTGCTAGCATACATATCCAGATACATGACCCTCCACCCCGGAGACCTTGTCTACAGCGGCACGCCGCCGGGGGTAGGCCACGCCAGAACCCCTCCCAGATACCTCCAACACAGAGACACCGTGGAGGTCAGTGTGGGCAGCATCCACCCCCTCAGAAACGCTGTGTCCAGACCGTGGAAAAGGGGTTTGAACGAGTATTAAACTAAGCGTTAAGTAAGCAATTTTTAAATAGCATATGTGTAACAACCCCGTATATAGCACCCTAAGACACATAAACATTATCCAAACCCGTATCCGTGAGGTGGCCTCGAGAAGTGCATGCACGAACCATAGAATTCACCCTCCCCATAGTTAGCTTCTCGGAAGACACCACCTACCTCGTCTTAAAATACGAGAATAAGGCTGAGAGCCACAAGAAGGTCTATGAAACCCTGTTCAGACTCGGAGTGGAGACCCTCGAACTCCTGCTCGAAACCCGCGGGAAGCATGCAAAGGCGCTGCTCCTGGTGAGACTTCCACCCACCCTGGACGAGAAACTGCTGGAAGACAAGATAGGTGGGCTGGAGAGCGTGGAGGAGGTCATGGTTGGAGGGGAGAGGCTGGGCGGGGCAACCTTCCCTCCCCTCGGGATACAGTGGAAGGTGGCCGACCCCCTCACAGCCAGCATCTGGACCCACCTCTTTATCAGCATGATAACCCGGGGACTCATAGAGGCGGCGGGCGAGTCGTACTACGTGTTCTGGTACCACGCAGGCTTCTACGCTGGCAGGCTGGCGGCCAAAAACCTCTCCAGCATGTTCAGGATAAGCGACCCCGTGGAGCTGCTCAAAGCGGCACTGACTTTCGTCGGGAGGATGGGATGGCTAGAGCAGTGGAACCTGGTGGAGTTCGACCCGCGGCAGGGCAACCTCATGATATCGGTCAAGAACAGTCAGGAGGCCAGACAGCAGAGATCGGAGAAACCAGTATGCTACCTTACAGCAGGGCTGCTGGCAGGCCTAGCCTCAGAGGCTTCGGGGAAAGAGATACACGTTAAGGAGCTGAGGTGCCAGGCGCGCGGGGACCCCGACTGCCTCTTCGCCTCAATACAGTACTATAAGAGCGGCGACGAGTTAGCCTAGCCGAGGCAGGGAGAGCCGGAGTAGTCGCGGCCACTCCTAGCCGCAGCCCACTTTATCAAAGGTTTCACAAGCCTCCTAAGCTCGGCGCCCTCCCGGGTCAACGTGTACTCGACCCTGGGAGGGGTTTCGGGGTAGACCCTCCTC
Organism: Desulfurococcales archaeon; assembly: GCA_027016915.1. Lineage (GTDB taxonomy): Archaea > Thermoproteota > Thermoprotei_A > Sulfolobales > WAQK01 > WAQK01. The sequence continues at coordinate 1,814 of JALURJ010000079.1, forward strand.
TCCACAAGCCCGGCTGCCTCCAGCTCCCTAAGCCTCGCTGCAAGAGTCTTGGGCGTGATTCCTGGGAGGGCCCTGAGGATCTCGTTGAACCTCGCCCTCCCCCTATTACCTATGACGGCCACCACGAGTAATGCCCACTTCCTGCCAATAACCTCCAACACTCCCTCCAGGGGGCAGAGACACTCGTCGGACTCCACCACGCTCACCCTGTAGAAACCATGTTTCCAGCCTGAAACTATCTAAGATAAATACTTCCAAGAGGATATTAGGTTTCTGGTGGAAACCATTGGGCCACCACATAGAGGTGTTCGTCTCCGGCTGCCCCCTCTGCCGCGAAGCCGTGGAGATAGTTAAGGCGGCCATGTGTCCCGACTGCAGACTGGAGGTATACAACCTCCTGGAGAAGCCCGAGTACATGGAGAAGGCCAGGCGCTACGGGATACGCGCGCTGCCGGCCATAGTGGTGGACGGTGAGAAGAGGTTCGAGGGTGTCCCCAGGCTGGAGGATGTCAGGAGAGTGCTTGGGACCTAGCGGGCCGAGCCGCGGAGCCACTCCACGGTTTTTTCCAGGCCCTCCCTCAGGCTGACCATAGGCTCCCAGCCCAGCAGCCTGCGGGCCCGAGCTATGCTGGCCCTGCTATGCCTTATGTCGCCGGGCCTTGGGTCAGTATATATTATCGGGGACCTGGAGCCCGTGGCTTCGAGCACCATCCTTGCAAGATCATTTATGGTCACCGAAGCCCCGGTGCCTATGTTGAAGGCCCCGCCCACCTCGGACTCGAGGGCCGCCAGGTTGGCACGTGCGACATCGGCGACATAGACGAAGTCGCGTGTCTGCTCCCCATCCCCGTGGATGGTTAGGGGCTCGCCCCTCAGGGCCGCGGTGAGGAACTTGTATATGACTCCAGCGTAGGGGCCTCCCCTCATGCCCGGCCCGTAGACGTTGAAGTAGCGGAGGGCGACAGTGGAGAGGCCCTTCTCCTCCCTATAGGCGTGGACCAGTGCCTCGCCGGAGAGCTTCGAGGCCCCATATATGTTGATGGGTCTGAGCGGGGCATCCTCCACTATGGGTAGGACCACCTGCTCCCCATACACGGCGCAGCTTGAGGCGTAGACAACCCTACCCACGCCGTGCCTGTAGGACTGCTCCAACACGTTCAGGGTTCCCAGCACGTTGGTCTTCAGGGTGCCCCACGGGTCCTCCCTAGCCTCATCCACGCTCACGATCGCCGCGAGGTGCACGACTTGGTCGACGCTCCTCATAGCCCTGCCCAGAATATCCCTGTCAGCAACATCCCCCACAATGAGCTCGGCACCCTCAGGCACGTTGCTCCTGCTGCCCGAGTAAAGGTTGTCCAGAACCATAACATCGTAGCCCCTCTCCAGGAGAAGCCTAGCCGTATGGCACCCTATGAAGCCTGCACCCCCCGTAACCAGAACCACGCCGCTAGGCATATCCTAGGCCTCCCTCCCCGCTTAGAAGGGCATATTCAAGTATGGGGTCAACTATCTTATAGTATTTCCCATGCTTCTCCACGAACCCGTACCTCTCCAGCTCTTTCAAGTAGCGGGTAAACTGGTTGTTGGCCAGGCCCATGCCCAGGGCACCCTCCAAAGCCCTCTTAGCCTCACTCCACGTCCTAGGCGCTCCTGCCAGGCTCCTAAGCAAAGCCACGTATCTGGGCCAAGCCACACCACGCGTCACGAGGAACCTCCTAAGCTCGTCCACGACAAGCCTGGAACCCACACGCAGCGTTTCCGCCAACCCTTCCCCATGCGAGCCTAGCCTAACCGTATACCACCCATAGTAGGTGAGCCAGCCTATTATGCCGTTTAACCTATCCACAGCCTCCGCCAACTCGCTGCCACGTATCTTGAAGCCAGCCTCCCTGAACCCAAGCCTCAGGAACTCTAAAGCCTCAGCCCTGCCCAGCTTGCCGGTTAGAACCTCGCCATAGGGCCTCCCGTACAGCGGGGAGCGAGGATCGCTTAGTTTCAGGAAGCTCTCAAGCACCCCGACCTCGGAACCCGTTATAACCAGCTTAACCTGGTCTACATTGTCATAAATGTAGGCTAGAAGCTCTGCCACACCCCTAAGGGGTGACAGGACTTGGGCCTCGTCAAGCACTAGGGCTACACCACTATCCCTGGGCAGGGAGCCCAGCATTTCCACGATCAGGCTACGACGCTCCTCGAAACTTACCCTGACGCCAGCCACGCCCACCTCCCTAATCCTTCTCAGCAAAGCTCCGAGCCTCCCCCTAATCCCTAAGCTACGGTACAGCTTCTCGAAACCGGAGATCAGGGCCTTCTCAAACACACTATAGGAGATGGGTTCAAGGGACCGGCAATCGATATATACATGTGGCATCCCCAGAGAGTTGATCGAAACCAGGACCAGGCTGGTTTTGCCGCTTCGTCTAAGCCCCTTGACAACCACAAGCCTAACAAGGGGATCACCGAGCAGCCCCTTCAGCCTCTCTAACTGCTCCTCCATGTCGAAGAAGTCGGAAAGGCTTCTCTTCGGCTTCGGGTCGAAAAGCATAGCTTTTAGTTACACCCCCTCTAACATGTTACACCCCCTCTAACTTAACGCTTTCCCTAGCCCGCCAGGAAATCCAGGATTAGCCCCATGGACACTAGGAGCCCCACGGCCAGGTTTAGGTTGAACGCCTGGGGGATGTTGGAGAGGCTCCTCCACACGAGGAGGTGCTGGTAGAGTATGAGGATGGCCGCGGCCAGCGTGGAGGCCCAGGCGGCGGGGCCGAACCCGTAGCCCAGCCCCCCTGCCAGGAAGAGAGCCACTGCAGCAGCGTGCATCACCGCGGCCGAGGCCAAGGCGCCGCGGGTTCCAAGCTTGGCCGGTATGCTTCCCAGCCCCTGGCGGCGGTCGAACTCCTCATCCATTATGCTGTAGATGACGTCGAACCCGGCGACCCAGAGGGTCACCGCGGCTACGTAGGTCCAGGGAACCGACGCCAGGGCCTCGGCCAGGCTGAGGGCCTCGTCGCCCGACGCGGCGATGGCACCGCCCAACACGGCGAGTCCAAGGGTTAGGCCCAGGTGGATGTGGGGGAGCCAGTGCAGCCTCTTGGCGTAGGGATAGGTCATGGCGACGAGCCAGACCAGTGGACTGAGGAGCAGGGCGTAGATGTTTAGCATTGCTGCGGACAGGTAGTATAGGGCGGAGCCAGCCGCCACCAGGAGCCACGCGTCCCTCAGCGAGACCGCGCCCACAACGAGGGGCCTGTGCCTGGACCGCGGGTTCAGCCTATCTATGTCGAGGTCCGCAATGTTGTTGTAACTCATGGCCGCAGTCCTGAGGCCTAGCAGCGCCAGGGCTATCCACACGTAGTCCGCAGTGCTGCAAGGGTGGCGGGAGAGCAAGGCGCCAACATAAGCGAAGGGCAGGCTAAACAGGGTGTGCTCCACCCTGACAAGCCGGGCCAGCGCCCTGAGCCTCGAGCCCCTCGAAACCCTGCCTGGGTCCCACGAAGCCAAGCCCTCAGCCCCGCCCCCCGAGGGTTACGTGTGGGAGGTTTAAACGGCATCGCATCCTTGAGGGCTAGACGTCGCAGGTTGGGCAGCCGCCAGCATAGTTCTCCGCCGCAGCCACGAGTTCCTTCTTCCCAATCCTCAGCTTCACAGGTATGACCTTCTCCATCCTCACGTGCCTCGGCCTGGCCCTGAGCGCCTCCCGCAGGGTTCCGGTCTCCAGGACCTGGCGTGGCCTGCTCTTATCCCTGT
>JALURJ010000080.1 GCA_027016915.1 Desulfurococcales archaeon
CCCTTAAATAGCGGCTGCTTTCCACCTGTTTTGGAGGACTTGACTCTGCGTCCCTCGCCCAGCACCCAGTATGCACCATTCTCTCTACGCTCGATTTTCCATATGCCCGTTTCATGTTTAACACGGTCTATGGCCTGCCTAGCCGCCTGAAAAGCTGCTGAGCGCGTTGTCGCGGCCACTCCTATGTAGACTACGTCCTCACCCGGGGTGAAGGATCCCTTCCTATGGTATATTATTAGGGCCTTAACCCTGGGATCCCTCGACACTATGTCCTCAGCTATGATCCTCATTCTCCTCTCAGTATACTCCTCGTAGATCTCGTAGTCTAGCCTCTCCACACGTCTCCCCTCAACCACGCCCTTCACGAAGCCCACGTAGATTACAAGGGCGCCAGCCTCAGGGCTCACCTTCTTCAGCCTCTCAGCCAGGTGGTTGAGGTCGACAGGCTCCTCGGGGCCCAGCAGCTTGGCCTCCACGGTCAAGGCTAACCACCCGAGGACGGCGGTAACAGGTCTATGACGTCGCCCTCCCTGACCTCAAACTCCTCTGGTAGGGGCTCCCCGTCGCGCACGGCTATCACGTTTATCCTGTGCTCAGATATCCTGGCAAGTCCTGGAAGCTCTGTGCCTAGTGCTTCGAGAAGCCCGCGGACCGTGAGGCGACGCGGCACTCTGACCCTGTGCCTCCTGGTCCCAGCCAGCTCGGCCAGGACTGCGTGTAGCCGTACCTCCACCAGTACTCTTTCCCCCGTCACCTCTCCTCAGCCTCCTCGGTAACCTCTATGACTGCGTTGACTATAGTGTCAACGTCGCTTTCCGTGAGCCCAGGGTGTACTGGGAGGCTGAGCACATGTCTGGAGGCCTCAACCGAGTTGGGGCATATGTCGGGTGGGTAGCCTAGGCTCCTGTAGAGGGGTTGGAGGTGCACCGGCCGGGGGTAGTGGACCGCCGTCTCGACCCCCTTCTCCTTCAGCTTCTCCCTCAGCTGGTCCCTGGTCAGGGGGTATTCCTCGCCCACCCACACAACGTACTGGTGCCAGACGTGCGTGTAGCCGGGCTTGACGGTGGGGGTCTTTATCCCCCGTATCCTGGAGAGCCCCTGGGTAAGCCTCTCGGCGTTGCGGCGCCGAGCCTCGTTCAGCCTGTCGAGCTTTTCAAGCTGAGCTAGCCCCATGGCTGCCTGGATGCTCGTCATCCTGTAGTTCCCGCCTAGGGTGACGTGATTGTACTTGCCCTCCTGGCCGTGGTTGCGGAGCATGGATACCCTGTAGGCCAGGGCGGGGCTGTTGGTGGTGACCATTCCCCCCTCCCCTGTGGTAAGGTTCTTGGTGGCGTAAAAGCTGAAGGCCGCTATGTCGCCTATGCCGCCCACCCTGCGCCCCCTGATCGCTGCGCCGTGTGCCTGGGCGGCGTCCTCCACCAGGTATAGGTGGTGGTCCTCGGCTATTTCTGAGAGAACGTCCATGTTGGCGGGGTGTCCGTACAGGTGTACGGCTATTATGGCGCGGGTCCTGCTTGTTATCTTGTTGACCACGTCATCGGGGTCTATGTTGTATGTTTCAAGCTCTATGTCGGCGAAGACCGGGCGGGCCCCTTGCATGAGAACGGCGTTGGCC
>JALURJ010000081.1 GCA_027016915.1 Desulfurococcales archaeon
TTATGAGTCCTACCAGCACCCTTATAGTAGTGGTTTTCCCCGCCCCGTTGGGGCCCAACAAGCCGAACACTGTTCCCCTTGGAACGGTAAAGCTGATCCCGCGTACCGCTGGGAACCCGTCATAATACTTGTAGAGCTCTTTAACCTCTATTACCGGGTCTAGCACGCCTCTCCAGCCTCGTCGACCTATAGGCAAAGAGCCCGGAGACCAGTATCGATACAGTCAAGGGTGCAGCGAAGAGCTTAGCATAGTAGCCTGACTCTAGAGGAGGCTCATATCCCAGGCTAGCATCGAGCACGTATAAGACTACTTTGTCCCCGCTCCGCGCGAAGAGTCTGAAGAGAATGCCCGAAGAGCTGTAGATGGCCTCAGATCCCTGCCCCTCGTAGATCAAGGCCTCCCGCAGACCATTGTGGTAATAATAGGAACCCTTGCCCCTGTAATCTAGGGTTACACCACCTATTCTAAGCACGCGGGACTCATGCACCTCCAGGGGGCTGGGCATTGTGGATACATTAAGCACTGTTGGCTGAACCAGGGAAATGTTGGCCACTAGGAGGGAGCCACCCCGACTCCACACGTACAGCACACCTCCAGCCGTATTGTTGGTCCCATTGACTAACCATGTATATCTCAAGATGTAGGGTTCCCGGAGGCCTGAGATAGGCTTGGAGAACCCAGCCGCGGAGCGGTAGAACATCGCGCCAAGAACCAGTAGGAGCATTATAAGAAGAGCCCTAAACCCGCGTCTCCGCCCCCTGGCCAAGAGGTAGGTAAGTATTGGCGCCATGACCGTCCCCACAAGCGAGGCAACAGTTCCCAGCACAACCGGTGTCGGGACAGATCCTTCCCGGGAAAGAACCCAGAGATCAAAGGTGGCATTCACCGGGTGGTACCTCACAGCACCGTCGGCATAGCGCACCTCTAGCGTTAAGCTGATGTTAACGGCAAACCTCGAGCCTGCAGAACCCTTAGGCGCGTGTACGGTTATGTTGAAGAAGCCGTAATCCAGCGGAGGTTTTAGGGCTTTGTCAATACCTAGTCTTGGAGTTTCAACACCCTCCACCTGCACGGGCTCGAAGCTTGTTAAACGTGCCTCCACGACTGTTTGAGGGTCGCCGGAGAACACATATATTAAGCCTAGAAGCGTGTCTCCGTCCTCTACTAAGGGTTCGGCCACATATGTTAAGTTAAACTTGAATCCCCTTCCCTCAACCCCCGTACTGCCTAGGCGTGGCCCGTAGTCTACTATACCTTCAGCGGTGGCTTGTGGAAGCAGCATCAGTAACGTTAACATCGCCACTGCGGGTGCTAGGCGCATCATGGTTCGTCTCCGAACCATTGCCCACATGTGACAGCAACGCGCAGTGATAAAGGTGTTTCGCACCTATACAAGCCCCCACCTAAGAGTGGTTTTCCTCCACCCTAGGAGGTGTAGGTTCGCCACGTTAACGTGTTTGAGGTGCTTCTTTGCAGCCCTGTAAGCCTGCCAGGCAAGATCTTCGGGGGTTGGTGGTAAGTCATTGAACCTGAAGTCGGGGTGGAAGAGGAGAAGCGAGTAGGGTATGGTGTCATCTATGCTGGCTATGAACTCTGCGATTTTCTCCACCTCCTTGGCGTCGACGTATCCCGGCACTAGGAGCGTGGTGGCGCCAAGTACTGGCGGGAACCTTCCTTTGCTGTGGAACTCCTCTGCCACCATGGCGAAGTTGCTGAGAACCCTCCTATTATCCCTCCCCGTCAAGGCAAGGTGGATCTCGGGGGTCCAGGCCTTGAGGTCGAACTTCACGTTACCCCCAGACTCGTATGCGAGTTCCGCCGCCTTCCTCACAAGGTCTGGGAGCCCGTCGCCATTCCACTCGTAACATATCCTGACGATCCTTGTGGGCGGCTTCTCCTCCAACACCCTGCGGGAGGCATAAAGTGTAAATGGGAGCTGAGGCTCCGGCGACCCGCCGAACCAGCACCAGCAGGTTATCCTCGGATTCCGCAGGGTAAGGCTGACCAGTTCGTCCGCCGCTACTCTGGGCGCCCTATCGAGGAACTTGTGCTCCCAGTTCTGGCAGAAGAGGCAGTCGAAACTGCAGCCGTAGAGGAAGAGTGCGAGGTTATAGTAGCCGTGCTCAGCGCCCTGTCCTACGGCGAACCTTGGGTAGCCATACCCCGTGCCGCCGGGGCAGAACCAGGCATTACAGCAATTGGTGACATGGGGATCTAGGTAGTAGTAGACTAGGCCTTCCCGGGCCGATGATAGGCTTACAATCCTGTTCCCCTCCCTGTATCTAAGCCCGCAGAAGCTCCTGGCCCCGTCGTGGGGAAACCGACATTGGAGGGAGCAGAGGTTACAGCCAGGCCCGCCGTCCCGCGGAGGCTTCTCAGCAAGCCCCAGCTCCCTTCTGCTCCTGGCGTGCGCCTCTAGCGCCAGTCGCAGAGAGTCGCCCCTACCCTCACGTAGGCAGTCGCCGCACACACCCAGCCAGCCCGAGATCAGGGGCGATTCCCGACGACAGATCCTGCACTTAGCCAATCCTAGGCCCCCGGCGGTCAGAGTATTAATATTGTGTGCAGGGCTAATAAGTTAGAATTACGGATCCAAATCGTGTAGTCTATTAATGTCAAGCCAGTAATTATGGCTAGGCGATCGGTTTGCCCAGCAACCCTAAGAGGCTCCTTGAAGACCTCAAATCACTACTAGGCAGGAACAAGGTCATAGAAGACGAGGCTATCGTCAGGCTGTACTCTAGAGAACCCAGCGGCCTCGAGTCCCCCGCGCTAGCCGTGGTTTTCCCCGAGACAACTGGGGATGTTTCAAGGCTTGCCAAGTATGCCTACTCTCACGATCTCAGGCTCTTCCCCCAGGGCTCGTCCACCAGCCTCTCAGGCTCAGCTGTTCCCTTGGATGAAGGCGTAGTTGTGACTTTCGAACACATGAATAGGGTGAGGGAGATCAGCGTCGTGGACAGCATCACTGTGGTGGAGCCAGGCGTCAGAATAGATGAACTCAACCTGGAGCTGGCCGGGAAGGGCTACATGTTCCCCGTGGACCCTGCAAGTTCCGCCGTAGCCACGGTGGGTGGGGCTATTAATAGCGGGGCTGGAGGGATGAGAAGCGCAAAGTACGGCACCATGAGGGACTGGGTGCTGGGACTCGAGATAGTGCTACCCGACGAGCACGGTTCGGTGCTCAGGCTGGGGTGCAGGACGCTCAAGTGCAGGCAGGGCTACGACCTGGTGAGGCTCATAGTGGGTAGCGAAGGCACACTAGCCATGGTTACCGAAGCCGTGCTCAAGATAGCCCCACTTCCCGAGCAGGTCGTGGTGGCTCTTGCCTTCTACCCGGAGCTCAGAGACGTGGCTGAGGCTGTTGTTGCCGTAAAGGAGCAGGGGGTTCAGCCCTACATTATGGAGTTCATGGATGACAGGACCGTGGAGGCAGCAGCCAAAACCGTGGAGGTGTCGGTTGAGGCGTCAGGACATATGTTTCTAGTCGGTGTTGATGTAAACAGAGAGGCTGCCGAGAGAACGGCATCATGGCTGTCTAGAACCCTTAGCTCGGCGGGGGCTACGAGGCTATATGTTGCTGGCACCGTAAACGAGGCCGAGGAGAGGGGATTCTTCACGCTTAGGCGCAGCCTTCTCCCAGCCCAGATGAGGGTGGCCAGGGAGATTACTGGTAGTCCGAGGACCCTCGTCTATATAGGGGACATAGCCGTTCCCCCCTCCAAACTCGTGGATGCCGTCGAAGAGCTGAGGAGCCTTGAGGCCAAATACGGGCTATTCACCATGATCGGGGGACACATAGGCGACGGGAACCTCCACCCCGCGGTAGGGCTTGATCCCCGGAATAAGGAGCAAGCTAGGAGGGTGGAAGAGTGGTACCTAGAAGTCATGGAGCTGGCGCTGAAGCTGGGCGGCACCATAAGCTCGGAACATGGCATAGGTTTGCTGAAGCGGGAGGGGCTGAGACGCGAGTTCCAACACCTCGGCTCCGAGAAGGCCCTGGAGCTTATGAAGGGCCTGAAAAGGCTCTTCGACCCCAAGGGTGTATTGAACCCGGGCAAAGTGGTGTAAGCCGTGCCGTGGAGCAGAGCCAGGATCCTGGAAGAAGCCGAGAAATGCGCCTACTGCGGCTTCTGCGAGGCAGCATGCCCCACACTGCCCTACGGCAGGCATAGAGGATACGGGCCTAGGGGCCGCGTAGCGTTGTCAGGCCATCTGGCTGCAGGGGGCCAGGCCTCCTCGGAGGTGCTGGTATCCCTATACACATGTCTCACCTGCGCCGCCTGCACACTGAAGTGCCCGGCAGGCATAGACATTCCGAGCCTTGTACGCGCAGCGCGCAGCCTCGTTGCAGCTGCTCCGCATAAGAAGAGAATAATATGACACTGTCCTATACGAGTATTTGACGGGGGCTGAGCCGTGGTTGACGTAAAGCTAATCCTGTCCCTTCTAGCAGACAACGTGGAGAGAACAGGGTACCCCGTGCCGATCGATCCAAGAAGAATATACTCCTGGGCGGAGCCCCTCAAGCTTCCACGCGGAGGCCGCACCGTCCTTTATACAGGCGCGCTATACCAGCTAGTACCATACATAAATAGCCTGGTTAGACACCTAGAGTCTCTGGAAAGGAGAAAGGGTGGGGGCCTAGCACTCAGGCTCGCGAAAACCGTGGGCAGGATAGTTGATCTAGGGAAAATCGTTGCTAAGGCCGATCCCAGCGAGGTTAGCACTGTTGAGAAAGTACTAACAAGCATTGCCAATCTACTTTCAGCCGCAGGGGTGGAGTACGGGTATCTCTACGAGAACGACCTGTACAGCGGCGTCCTTCTCTACGATATGGGCCTCGACGAGGCTTTCAGACGCCACGCCGGAAAGGTGGCTGAAGCCCTGAAGAGGAGCGGGGCAAGCCTAGTAATCACGGTTGACCCCCACACAACCCACGTGCTTAGAAAGGTGTTCCCCGAATACGTGGAGAGGTTCGAGTTTGAGGTCAAAAGCTATCTTGAGGTCCTTGCCGAAAAGGGCAGACGTCTACCTGTAAAGACTCCGTCTGAGCCAGGCTATGACGTTGTGCTTCATGACCCCTGCTTCTATGCCAGGCATGAAGGAGTAATAGAGCAGCCTCGCAGGCTCCTAGCATTGGCCGGGCTAAACGTGAAGGACCCGGCCAAGTCGGGTAGGATGACCTACTGCTGCGGAGGCCCGGTAGAGGCTATCTCTCCTAGCCTTTCAAAGAGGATAGCTGAGACAAGGCTCGACGAGCTTAGAGCCGTGGGCGGCAGAATTGTGACCATGTGCCCCATCTGTTATGCCAACCTTAGGAGGGCTGGAGGCGAGGTCGAGGACATAGCGCTACACCTCTCACGAAGGCTCCTAGGAGCGTGAGGACTATGGCCGGAATAACGCTGGAAGGCATCCTCCAAGACGTTTGGAGAGCCCTTGACAACCCGGTGCTACAAGAAGGGCTTAGGAGGGCCTACGTGGGCGCTGAGCGACGTGTTCCCGAGATACTCGACGAGTACCCTGAAATAGTGGAGCTTG
>JALURJ010000082.1 GCA_027016915.1 Desulfurococcales archaeon
TCAGCACTATGCTCCAGACTAGGACGGATACGCTCTGGATGAAGGTGTTGAGCGCCGAGACGAGGGCGGCTGCGTGCCTGTTGAGGTAGGCGGCCAGCACGGAGGCTAGGGAGAAGGCGAGGGCTAGGGCGAACCCCGCCACGCTGTTGGCTAGGGTCCTGTACACGGCCCTACCCACAACCTCCAGCCCGGCCCTGGGGTAGAAGGCCAGGGTCTCGGCTGGCGAGGGTATGAGTAGGGGGTACCTGGCGCTCAGCAGTGTCCAGGAAAAAACCGCTATGGCCAGGAGGTAGGCCCATCCTAGGGCTGGTAGAAGGCGTTGCTCCCTATCCCTGCTGGGTCGCTCTGCAGGTAGCCGCCCCTCCATGCGAGCCACCACTCGCTCCTAATGCTGGTGACCAGGCTTTGATCAAGCGGCCTGGCACATATCCTTACCCTCCCGTAGAGGGTTTCGGCCTCGTCGTCGCCCAGGCCGTAGAGGTTCTTAAGCACTGCGACGACCTTCTCCTTGCTGCCCATCCAGATCCTGGCAGCCTCCTCCCTGGCCGCTAGGAACTTTTCGAGGGCGTCGCGGCTCTGCCCGGCGAAGCTCTGGCTGGCAACCCACACCAGCATGACTGGCTCCCCCTCAACGCCCGCCTGGCTCCACAGGTCCTGGTAGCTGGCAACCACGTGGGCTCCCAGAACCGCTATAGCCTTGCTTACCAGGGGCTCCCAGGTAACTATGGCTGCAACGTCGCCCCTGTGGAGGGCGTCGAGGATCGCGCCTGGAGGGACATTGATAACCCCTATCTCCTCGGGGCCGGGCTGGTCGGTCTCAACAACCTCTATCCCGTAGACAAGCTTGACGTAGGCCTTGAACATCTTGTAGGTGCCCGATGCCACGGTAGCCCCTACAACCCTGCCCTTGAGGTCCTCGATGCTCCTTATCGAGGGGTCCGTGGCCAACACGGCCTGGTTCTGGTACATATCTACGGCTACGATCACCACCTTCTCGCCGCTCTCCAGCAGCTTGGCAGCCATCTCGGCGGGGATAACTACCAGGTCGGCGTCGCCCTTGGAGAGGGCTGCCATTATGTCGGGGGTCTTCTGGAGTCTTAGGACTTCGAGCTCGAAGCCGTGCTTCTCGTCGAGGCGCTCGGCCTCAATTATGTCGAGGGTGCTTATGCCTCCCTGCAGGGTTGCCGCCCTCACCCTGGGCTTCTCCGCCTTCGTGCCGCCCATGAAAACCGCTACGCCCACCGCTACGAGTATTAAAACAATTATTATTGGGACGGCCTTCTTGAGCACCAGCACCACCGGGTAACCACTCTGAGGTGGTAATTTAAACATAACTATCTCTCCACAGGCAGAAAACCCTGGAAGCTATCTTAGCAGCTCGGCAACGGCGAAGGGAAGCCTCCTCTGCTCCTCGCTTTCAGGCGGGTTGTTGCCGGTCTTCCTAGCCTCCTCGTCCACGAGCCTCAGGGCATCATGGGGGCTTACCCCCTTGTAGACCAGGTACGCCGCCGCCAGCGAGGCTGAGCGCCCCCACGCCCGCCTGCACAGGATCAGCGTGGGCCTCCCCTCGCCGATCTGCCTGTCGATCCACCGTGCTATCTCG
>JALURJ010000083.1 GCA_027016915.1 Desulfurococcales archaeon
GCCCTGCACCTCGACATAGGCCCCCATGCTTCTAAGGATATCCACTATAGCCCTGTCCCCCTGCACGTCGCCGGGATCCAGGCCCTCCACAGAGACCCTTCCGGCCAGCGCTCCGGCCGCCAGCATGAAGGCTGCAGATGAGTAGTCTCCGGGCACTCTGAAGCGGGCTGCTGTGAGGCCCGTAGGTTCCACCCTGAAGAACCTATACCCGTCCCGCTCATGCCTGGCCCCGAAAGTCTCCAGGACACGCAGGGTGACATCAATGTAGGGTGCTGACCTAACCTTGCCCTCAACGCTGATCTCCAGCCCAAGCACGGGGCCCACCATTAGAAGAGCTGTTATGAACTGGGAGCTCAGCGAACCCTCCACACGCACCTCACCGCCCCCGATGGGCCCCTTTACCGCTATGGGTGGGCGTCCGTCTCTGGAGAGAACCCCGGCTCCCAGCATCTTGAGGGCCTTGAGCAGAGGACCCATGGGCCTACGGTTCAGGCCCCGGTCGCCGTAGAGCGTCACCAGCCCCTCGGAAAGGCTTGCCACGGCGGCAGCTATCCTCATGGTTGTCCCCGAACCTCTACAGTAGATCCAGGGAGGGCTTCGCGGCTTCCCGGCTGTGCCGTGGACCCTCCCGTTCGCGGATATCCGGGCCCCCAGCCTCCTGGCTGCGTTGATCGAAGCCTCTGTGTCGCCCGAAACAAGGATGTTTTCGAGCCTGGACACGCCCTCGGCTAAGAGGGCTGCGAATAGTGCACGGTGAGTGTAGCTCTTGGAGGGCGGCGCCTCAAGAACTCCATCCAGGGGCTTGGCTGCTGGATACACGCGTAGCCTCAACCCTAACCACCCAGCACCCTAACTGTTATTATCTCGCCCCCAAGGCTCCCCCAAAGCTCGGCAACGGGCTCGGGAGTCCTGGTGAGGGCGAAAAGAGCAGGACCCTTCCCGCTCATGCCCGCCGACAATACTCCGGGGAGGTTCAGGGCCCTGGCAAGGACTCCTAGGTCGGAGCCCATGGCTGCTGCCGTTAAGAAGCCGTTGAGGGTCATTGCCCTAGCCCAGTCCCCCTCCAGTGCCAGGCGGGCAGCCTCCATGTAGCGCTCCCTTAGCAGCCTAAACTTCGACGCGTCGACGTCCCGGATAGGGTTCCCCCAAGGAGGGACAAGCACCACAGCGTAGAGCTCCTCGTCAACCCGGTATTGTTCCAATATGCGTAGAGACTTGTTGTCTGTTATGTAGACGCCTTGTCCCAGTGTGGCCAGCGAGTCATCATATGCTCCCGTTATGGTTAGTCCAGCCTTCTTCGAGGCCTCCACCCCCATCAAGGCCAGCTCTTCCATCTCCACGTGTTCGCCAAGGGCGTCAAGGAGGCTGGCTATCAGGGAGTTGATCAGGGCGTGGCTACTCTTAAGGCCAGCCGCTACGGGTATTTCCGACGATATTTCGGCTTCGAAGCCTCCCTCAAACCCTGTATATTTGCCGACAACGTCTAGGACGGCCTCCAGAACCTTTACATCCACCCGTACGCTCCGGCCTCTAGCTACGGATCGAGCCGAGAACACGGGGCGGCTGAGCAGCCTAACCTCAGCCCTCACGGGTAGGTCTATGC
>JALURJ010000084.1 GCA_027016915.1 Desulfurococcales archaeon
GCAGGCTCGGGGGCGCTGGCGAGACCGCCTCGATAGCATCGGGCCTCGCCAGGTGGGTCGCCCCAAGGGCCAGGGCGCTCGTAGTCCTAGCAGTATTCGCCAGCGTCATACTAGCCTCCTCAGGCGTAGCTCTACACATGACCTACACTGGCCTTGAAACCGCTGTGCTTGGCAGCGTCGGTGGTGAGGTAGTGGGTTATAAGGTACTAGAGCCTGTTGGGAGGATAAATCTAACAGAGTACTCGTGGGCTCAGCTTCTCTTGTACAACGTTAGTGAGGCTAGGATCCTTGCTTCGAAAGCCGCTAAAGCGTGTCCTGGCTCCCTAGTAGCTCTGATCATAGACATGAATCTAGTCGGTAGGGAGTACCCGCCAGAGGCTAAAGGCTCATATATGATTTCATCGGGGCAGGACTACGCCTACGTGGTACTAGAGCCTTCAGAACGGGCCCTCAAGAGGCTGGAGGAGTATACGCGAGTAGACCTGGAGGGGGTCGTAAAATCCAAGGGTAAGGCTGCTGCTAGCCAGCAATTCTACTGGAGCCTGGATTTCATCAAGTACTTAATAGTTACGGCAAAGCCTGAGCTTTCAACCCACGGACTTAGAGCTGTATGGGTTCCCCTGGAGCTGGTCTTGAAGGTGAAAGGCGGGCTTCCCGGCGTACCGTTGGCTGAGAGTGTGTACACGAATCTCGGGTATAGTATTCGAGAGCCTGGTATAGTATGGGTAGTAACGGGGGAGTGGGTTCTGGATGAGATACCAGACGGGATATACTACATGCCACGTAATTCGCTCCCACCCCTACTACTAGTGATGGCGGATGAAGGCTGCGAGGCTCCCCTTGAATCCCTGGGCCTAAACCTAGTTGTATTGAGTAAGGGCGAGCTTGGGGACTACATCAGTAGGGTGGGAACTATGCTCGAGCTTGTAAACCTATCCTACTACCTCAAGGTAGCCGCCCTAACACTACTAGCGATGGTGGCGCTAGCCTCAGCCATAGCCGCCTATGGGGCCTCGGATGTGCTAACGGAGATACTAGCGCTAGTAAGGCTGAGAGGTGCCGGGCCCACGCTAGCCCTGAAGGTTACGGCTGTGCTCTGGGGAGTCATAGCGGGGCTAAGCATAGCAGCAGGGCTACTCGCGGGTGTGGGCGCCGGGGCAGCAATAATAACGCCTGGAGGAGAGCCGGGGAGCATGATAACACTAGCCCCCCTAGACCTGGTATTCGATAGAGAATCCCTAGAACTAGACGAGGGGCTAACCGTTAAGGTCCAATGGAGTCTAGCACAACTCAAGCTGGGCGTCACACCGGAGACCATAGCCTTAGCGCTACTCCTGCTAGTAGTCATACTGGTGCCACCGTTCCTTGTAGGGATGAAGGTATTCAGGGGCGAAGCCTACAAGAGCATAGGGAGGAGGTAGGGGGTGCCGGGGCTCTCCCGGGTAATTCTTATATATCGCTAGTGGGACTTACCACTTACTCCAGAGGATTCGAGGGGCCCCATCTTCCGAGGGTGCACTAGCAGCCATGGAGATTAGTACCAGTATACTAGTTGCTATAGCGATACTGGCACTCCTAGTTATAGCTTACTACGTTATAGCT